>JASJDF010000260.1 GCA_030065715.1 Xenococcaceae cyanobacterium MO_188.B19
ACGACTTCTTCTCCTCGCAATTTCCAGGTTAAAATACCTCCTAATTGGTCATTCATTCTAACTGCGGGAGGTTCGTTTTCTAAGTCAATTCCTGGTCGCCCAGGGCGAGTTACACCAGCGGAACTAACTAAAATAAATTTGGGTTTAGAGATTGTGCTATAAGCTTTGATTGATTCTATTTCAATGCCAAAAGTTCCAGCTTCAAATTTAGGATTAAGGGTACCATCGTATTCAAATTTACTAAGCATTAGCTGTAGAGAATAAATCTTACTAGAATCTAGTGGGTCAGCATCCCTTACAGTTTTGGCACGAAAAACAGGAATTAAATCTTTAAATGGAATACGAATCGTAGTGGGAAAATTATAGACAGTATCAAAGGAATAACAATAGCCAATACCGTCCCATTTTCCTTCGCAGCGAGTAATAAATTTATAACGTTTGCCATCTCCTTTGACTCTGAGTTCGATTCCTTCATAGTCCGATAAATCTAGAGGCGGTTCAAAGTTGCGAGTACGTACCGAAGCAAAACCACCATTATTATCGGTAGAAACATTACCTGAAAAGATAGCTTGATTATTAGCTAGACGGATTTGACTTTGACTGACTCCACCCATAACTACGTCGTCTATTGCGCCCCAGATTTCTTTAATATCGCTGGTGGGATTGGTGAAATCAAATAGAACTTTTTCCGTAGTAGGTTGAATATAGGGTGAGACTAGCTGAATTAAGTTTTTAATGCCTTGGTATTCTACTTGTTCAGGACTGTCGGCAACTTCGGGAAGATAAAATTTAATTCCTTGATAATATTTTTCTCTAGTAGGAGTATCTCCTTCTACTGGCTGTACTCTAGTTCCACTACAACAGATAACAGCGGAAACCCCCGACATCATTTCTGGTTTAAGGGTTTCTGGGATAGTTAAATCTGCTTCAAAAAGTTTTACTTTATCCCCAAGGATTTGTTTACCCCTTTCAGCATCTCTGACTAGAGCAATCACATCGTAATTTTGAGCTAAAAGCTCTTTAACAACTCTTTTTCCTACGCCACCAGTTGCACCTACTACTAAAATTTTCATCTTTGTTTGGGGGGTAAAATTTTTTGACACTCGCCGAGAAGAAAATAATCTTGACAAGCAATTAATAAAGGGAATTATCTCAAAATAGGTTAAGGTTTGCCAAAGTCTCCCTAAATCCCAAGGAGAACGTTTATTACTAGTCATTTTATTTATCTATTTATTATTTGATTATTTTCAGTTTAGGCTTAGTAAACTAAGTTGCTCCACATCTTCTGGACTCAATTGCCAGCCCATAGCTCCTGCATTTTCTTGGGCTTGTCGAGCATTTTTGGCTCCAGGAATCGGAATTACATTTCCCTGGGCTATTAGCCAATTTAGAGCTACTTGAACGACTGTTTTTTGATATTTATCTCCCAGTTGTTTTAACTGATTAATCAAAGGTTCGATCTTACTTAAACCATTGGCTGAAAATTTGGGGTCGAGTTTTCTAGCTCCCGTAACTTGTTTTTGTGTATCGGGAGTATATTTTCCTGTTAATAATCCCTGGTCTAAAGGACTATAGGCGAGGATGGTAACTCCTAAATCGTGGGCGCATTTTAAGACTCCGTTTTGTTCGATTTTTCTTGTTAGTAGAGAATAGCGAACTTGATTGACTGCTAAAGGAACATCATATTTTGCTAGAAGTTCGTGAGCTTGCTGCATCTGGCTTGCTGAGTAGTTACTGACGCCAACGGTAAGAATACGACCGCGTTTGACTTCAGATGCTAAAGCTTTCATTAGGGTTGGCTGACCCATAAAAAAGTCAAAGGGCATATGAACTTGATACAGTGCAATCTGTTCTACATCAAGTCGTTTGAGACTAGCTGTTAAAGCATCTGTTACCGCTTGTTTGCCAAATCTCCAAGGCAAGGGAAAATACTTGGTGGCTATCTGTATAGGTTGGGTAGTTTGTTTTAAAAATCGCCCCAAAAGTCTCTCGGATTCTCCTAAACCATAAACTTCCGCAGTATCAAACAAAGTCACACCATTGGCTATGGCTGCTTCAAAGGCTTTTTCTACTTCTTTGGCTCCATAATCGGAACCATAACCCCAAAATAAACTATCGCCCCAAGCCCAAGTACCGATACCCAATTGGGGGAAAGAACTATTTTTAGTCATTGCTATAAGTGCTTCCTAAAATATGATTTCGTAACTTTACATTACTTTACAACAATTTTTCAGACTGGGAATGCGATCGCTATACTTGATAACACTAGGAACTTTAGGTTAAGTCAGAAGAAATTTTGGCTAGTATAGAAAACAGTAATTAATTGTATCTGTCTTGATGAGCCATACTAAAACTTTGCGTCGTATAGGAATCTTACTGATCAGTTGCTTTGTTGGAATAGACACAGTAGGAGTTATACAGAAAACATCAGCGATCGCAGCAACAGAAATTGATTTACAAGTAGGAATTGTACAACGTTTTGGCGATGAACCAATTGATGAAAAAGATGAAATTGTCAGTGAAATAGATATTACTAGTACGGCTGGAGATTGGCTGACAATTAATTGGGAAACGGAGCGAGAAAAGGCAGAGAACAAGATTTTCAATAATTCCCATTCTGAAGTTAATCAAGTAGTCAAAACTCAGAATATGAAGCTGAGAATAAAGCAGCAGACTTTAACTGACCCTATACTATCGGAAAAAATCGTCTTGGGTAGTCATGCTACTTTTGAAACAGCAGAAGCAGATGCCATTGCTTGGCGCAATCTGGGGATTCAAGTAGAAATAGTCCAACCAGGAAGATGGGAAGTTTGGGCAAAAAGGGATGTATATTCTACTCCTTTAGTACGTCGTTGGTTACTGGATAGTTTAAAAGAGAATGGTTACAATACCCCTTATTTAGCTAGTGAATTATTAACAGAAATCCCTCAAGTAGTTTTATATATCAATGGCAAAGAATATTTTGATAATGAATTAGAAATTAATACAACTAAAAATTTAGTTCGGGTTCATACTGTCAGTAATAAAAAAGAAGCTACTTATCTTTATGGCGGTTCCTTACGCTTACAACCCAATGCTTATGGTAATTTTTCTCTAGTTAATGAAGTTCCCCTAGAAACCTATTTAAGAGGGGTTGTTCCCTACGAAATTGGAGCTAATGCCCCTGCAAATGCCATCTCAGCTCAAACAATTATTGCTCGTACCTATGCTTTAAGAAATGTCCGACGCTTTGAAGCCGATGATTATGAGCTTTGCGCTACCGTTCATTGTCAGGTATATAAAGGTATTAGTGGCGCAACTCCCAGGACAGATAAGGCGATCGCGAAAACCAAGGGTTTAGTGCTAACATATAACAATGAATTAACCGACGCACTCTATTCTTCTACTACAGGAGGCATCACCGCATCTTTTAGTGATGTTTGGGAAGGAGAAGAACGCCCTTATTTACGCCCAGTTATCGACGCGCCTAAGCAATTATGGGATATATCTCGCTATCCTCTCAAAAATGAAGCCAGCCTGCGCTATTTCCTTAATAAAAGCCAGGGATTTAATGAAACAGGAAGAAGAGTATTTCGCTGGAAAAGATCCCGCACCATAGCTGACTTAAATAAAGATTTTCGCAGATATTTAACGAAAAATTATCATCCCCTAGTAGATTTTACAACTATTACCAATTTAGAAGTCATTAAGCGATCGGCTTCAGGGCGCATTTTAACCCTATTAGTAGAAACAGATTTAGGAATAGTCAAACTCCACAAAAATGAAGTGCGCAGTGCTTTTGAACCTCCTATCAGTACCTTATTTTATCTCGAACCTTTTTATAACGATGAAAACCAATTAGACGGTTACTTCTTCATTGGTGGTGGTTTTGGTCATGGTGTAGGTTTGAGTCAATATGGCTCCTATAATTTAGCCAGATTGGGATGGTCGCCCACTAAAATCCTCGCTTTTTACTATCCTGGTACTAGAGTCCAACCTTTGAATGATTCGATTATTTTTTATCGAGGTAATCAATGAATAATCAAGAATCTGTTTGGGATTATCCCCGTCCCCCACGGTTAGAGCGATCGCAAAAACAGATTAAGATAGTTTTTAATGGAGTCACCATAGCCGATACTAATAATAGCTATCGAGTACTGGAAACCAGTCATCCACCCGTATATTATCTGCCACCTGAAGACATTAAAACTGAGTATCTATCCAAAACTGACAAACCAGGTTCTTTCTGTGAATGGAAAGGATTAGCGCACTATTACACTTTAAAAGTGGGAGATAAACAAGCATTAAATGTTGCTTGGAGTTACGACAATCCTACAGCAGACTTTGTGGCAATTCAGAACTATATCGCTTTTTATGCTGCGCCCATGGATGGTTGTTATGTAGAAGGAGAAAAAGTACAACCTCAACCAGGAGGATTTTATGGTGGTTGGATTACTCAAGATCTAATAGGACCTTTTAAGGGAGAACCTGGTAGTTGGGGGTGGTAATATCAATTCTCTTTAATAGAACTACAGATTTTTTAGCAGCAGACAAGGGATTCCTAACCCTAACCCTAAAGGGTATATCCGCAGGTGTATCCGTGATAGACACCTTCGGATAACAAGGGAGACAAGAAAGATTGATTTGTGGTTCCTTAATTTTAGGAATTAGTATAATAAAGTTTTGAAAATTGTTTAATTCTAACTTTATTTGGTTGGAAATATAGCTGCTAATCTGAGATAAACCTGGTTAAAATTAGGTATTTCTATATTTTCATTGGGCAAAACTATGCTTTTATTTCGATAGCCAAATTTGTTTTGATTATCGGAAAAACTATTAGTATAAACTTCTAAATGATTATCGACTAAATTAACAATCCAGTAGTTATTAATTCCTGCTTCTGCATAAAGAGGTAATTTAGTTTCGCGATCATATTGTAGAGTAGAATCAGATATTTCTATCAATAGAATAATATCTGCCACTGTGGGATGGGCAGAAAGATAATTATCCTCTTTTTTATTGGCAATGACTACATCTGGTTCTGGTTCGCTGTTTGCCAGGAGAATAATAGGTTCTTGTACTCTGATTTCGACTTGTTTGCCTATTAGTTCGTAAAGCTGTTTCCATAGTAGAGAGTTACAAACCGAGTGAGCCGTTCTTTTTGGTGCCATATCGATAATGTCCCCTCTAATTAGCTCGATTTTGTCATTTTCAGTGAAAAAGCCCAAATCTATGAGTTGATGATATTCATCGATAGTAAATTTTCTACGAGTTGCAGCAATCATTATTTTATCTATGAACGACTTACTTTATTGTACTTATCAGTCAAAGGATAACCTGTTATTAAACTAAAAATGGGATATTTAAAGCTGCAATACACACTATTATTTTTATATTGTGATGACATTTTGCCTTAATAACTAATCTACGTTAGAGAAACTGCCAAGCCTATCTAAAGCCAACAAATAAATATATTTAATGTATAGTAATTAATAAATTCGCGAGATACAAAATTAACAATTAGCCATTAACAATTAAGAAAAATATCGACATCAAACGTTACGCCACGGATATCAAGAATGCTGTATTCAGTTAAAGTATTTTGTGCTGTTATTACAACTATTATAAATCAACTGTAGAATATGAGCATTTACTCTAGTCTAATTGTAGGTTTGGTGAAATTGTAATTAATTTGGCAAAATCTAATTAAGCAATATATAATATGACCCAAAAGTTATGTGACTTGTTAGTCACACAATAAAACTATTCTTAACCATTGGCTTCAACTATCAAAAAATTCTCACATAGGAGTCTATTCTAATGACTATAAGCAGAGGATTCATCAAGACAATCAAAACTATTATCTAAGAGACGAAGCCTTGAATATTGTCTTTCCAACCCGAGATATTGCTTTACTAAGCAGGAAAGTAAATTATCCTACTAAACTTCTAGAAATTTAGACTATTTAGCTGTTACAAACTATTGTTACTTAAATTTTTTTTTTATTGGATTATCATCTTTAAAATCTATCAGATTTCCTTCACTGAATTAGCTACTAAACATGAAAATAGTAAAATCTTGGTTTGCGCTGGTATTTATAGCTTTGGGAACACTGGTTACACTTAAACCTCATCCTGCCATTGCAGCAGAAAGCATCTCGTTTTCCCTACCATTTTTAGGTGAATTTCATCTATTAGTCAAAGACCTAGAAATTTTTGCTCAATCGGGAGAAATTACGCCAACTTTTGCTTTTTATGCCAAGTTTTTAGAGCCAGAATCCCTTGATAAATTTCGTCAAGTCTTACAAACTAGTATTACTGACGACCCCGTAGATGTTTATCGCCTTACTCGTAGTTCTATGGGAGAAGATGCCCTAAAACGTTTTGGGAAGCTAGTCTATACTCATCCTGAAAGAAATGGTCTTTATGCTATTCGTTCTGCTTCAATCGCCGCCGCAGCAGAACCAGAAGGCTTGACTATGATTAACTTTTTGCGTCATTTTCCCACCCAAGAATTGCAGTTAAATACTCCTCTAATTCTTTCTCTAGTCAAAGAAGCACAAAAGCTGTTTCAATATAAAAATACTACAGTAAAAGCGATCGCTAAAGAATCAGAACAAGAGATAGCTTCAGCCAAAAAATCGGGTCTAGATTTTAACTCCAGTAAATTACTGGATTTGACTGAGCCAGGACAATATCAAGTACAGCGTCAAGAAATATCTTTTTCTATAGACAGTTCCAGCCAAACCTCTAGAGATTTTAATCCCGACAATAACCTATTAGTAAATATTTATTTACCAAGACAATTGAAAAATCTCGCCCCTTTAGTGGTGATTGCCCATGGCTTTGGTGCTAAAGGCTCTGACTATGATGAAATAGCGTTACATTTGGCTTCTTATGGTTATATAGTGGCGATTCCTGAGCATGGTGGTAGAGATAACAACTATCAAAAAGCTTTGTTACGGTCAGAAGCAGCAGCCGATATTAATCGAATCGAATTTTATAATCGACCACAAGAGATTAGCCAAGTCTTAGATGAATTAGAAACTAATCCTGATTTTCAACATAATATTAACTGGTCACAAGTGGGGATTCTTGGTCATTCATTAGGAGGAGCTACGGCTTTTCTAGTATCTGGTGCTGCACTAAATTGGGACAGAATCCAGGATATTTGTCAGGAAGACAACTTCGTGTTTAATATGTCTGTTTTCTTACAGTGTCGGGCAAAAAATCTACCGCCAGGAGAATATAGTTTTCGAGATTCTCGTATTAAGGCGGTAGTGGCATTTAATTCTATTGGTAGCTTGGTTTTGGGACCTGAAAGTATGGGACAAATCAAGATTCCTACTTTGATTGCTGGAGGGACTCAAGATTATATTGCACCGTTTATCGAGGAACAGGTACATCCTTTTCTCTGGTTAAATACTCCTCATAAATACCTAGCTACTCTGGTTGGAGGTAATCATGTTACTAATTCTGGTGAGGAGAACTGTTCTGAAGTTTATGATATCTGCGATAATCCAGCCTCAGAGCTAGACCAAAATTACTTTAGAGCTTTGAGTTTAGCTTTTTTTGAAACTCATGTTCGCGATCGCAAAAACTATCAATCCTATCTAACCGCTAGCTATATTAATAGTATCAGTAAACCAGAGTTGCCCATATATTTAATTAATTCTCTGACTTCCGAACAATTAGAATTAGCTTATGGGGATAAACCTCCTATTCCACCTGTTCCCGCACCAGTAGTTGCTACGATTCCCCAAAACCAGAATACTGGGTTTTTGGTTAACAGTGATCTAACTTATAATTTTGAATTTAATAGTAACCTTGGAGAATTAAGCCTAGGTTTTTTTGAGCCAACTACTATCACAAAGTTTTTTGAGCCAACTACAAACGAAGTAATGAGTAAAAAATACTAAACATTTTGCTCTTATTTAGGAAACAGCTAAACACTACTTTTGTTACGTGGATTTAATATGAGTTCTTATTTTTTCCTCTACTTTCTGTTGGGTCGAATTCATGTTAATTATTCTTTTCGGTTTTCATCCTTCATATCAAAGTAGGGTGGGCATTGCCCAACCTACATGATAACAATCAAT
>JASJDF010000261.1 GCA_030065715.1 Xenococcaceae cyanobacterium MO_188.B19
GGGTCAAAATCCAAGACATAAGGATAATTTGGGTCACTACCTATATTTTCACTTGTTGTCTGGTCAGTACCAGAATATTCAAGATAAATCTCTGATAATTGATTAACATCATTGAATTCAATTTTTGTTAATGTCCCAGTTTTTGGAATGGTTATTAAATAATTTTCGTATAAACCATCATTAGTAAAACTAACATTATCAAAAATAAACTCACTCGTATCACCAGCTAGGGTATTTTGAATTACAGCAATAGTATTTTCTAGCTGGTTTATTCTCTCAGTTAAAGTATTAATTACTCCAGTCTCTAATTCTGCTATTTTATTATTAATTTGTACAATAGCGTTGGCATTAGCAGCATCATTATCCGAAGCAGTAATTTTAATTTTAATTCTAGTTATTGCAGTATCATTATTTGTTGACGTTAACCTTAATACCTGATTTTCAGTTACATCCTGATAATAAATACTAGGAATATAAGCATAAATATAATTACTATCTTCAGAAGTACCTATTTCCTCAAATAAAGAACCACCATCAACAGTAAAACTATTATCATTGCCATCCCAAGTATCGTTTAAATATATGTATCGTAAGCTACCTGTTTTGGGTATGGTTATATCGTATATATAAGTATTATTAGCATATGGGGATAAGCTGACATTTTCAAATACAAAAATAGATTCATTAGGATTAATAATTGCGTCTAATTCATCAACCTTATTGTTTACACTTTCTATATCTTCCTCTAATCCAATAAGCCTGTTATTAGCATCAAGTCTATTACTACTAATAGTAGCAGAATTAGCATTAATTCCTTCTAATGCTGTTGTTATTGTTGTTTCATTATTATCAATTTTGGCATAAACATCAGGTAATTTATAATAAATATAATCATAATTATATTGAATTGCTTTTCTTAATTCAGTATGACCACTAACAACACTATCAACTAATTTATTAATAGAATCGTGAACATGAGAAATGTTAGAACCTTCTGTCTCTGTAGGCGCAATAGGTTCATCGTTAATCCCTTCAAATATTTCTATTTTATTGGATTCAAAATTAGGGATGATAATTTGTTCGATTCCTGTTGGGTTATCTTGTATTGGCATAATATTAATTAATTAATAATTGCTCATTAGTAAGCCTTTGCTCGTTGGTTAGTATGCTTAAATTACCTGAGTATTGCTCAATGTCGGGAACTTTATAAATACTCAATGTATGCTTAACTGATTGGATGTAATTACCGCCTAAAAGCCAAATATCTAAGTCTATGGCAAGTTGTAAATCTAGGGATAAGCTATAAGTTTTTATTCCTGTATCTTCATTCTGTTCAGTGGATAAGTCAAAGCTAATATTTCTCGTAAATTTAGTCTCTAAACTTGCCCAATAAATGAAAAAATACCAGACTAGATATTGTTCAAAGTTAGTAAAACTATCAGGATAATTAGGGAAAATCAAATCACTACTAGAAGCAGTAATGTCTTTAAAATCAATAAAATTAGCTATAGTGGAGTTTTCGTCTATTTCTTGAGTAACGATATTATTTAGAAATAGTCCACCACCAGATTTACTATAGTTATCAGAGTTTAAGGGACAACTAAAACTTATTGCTAAATAGCTATCTGTACGACTAATAATAGGGGATATTTCTATCGAAGTAGTAGGAGAATTAAGGCTATTTTGTTCCCCTATCTCTAAACATAAAGCACCGAATACTATAGCTCTCTCAACCGTATCAATATTCAGTGCTTCAATAGCAGCTTTGGGGATAAGTAAAACCATCTATCTAATTAACCTGAACAGGGAATATAGTTTCTAGAATTGCTACAGGTTTACACACTATCCTTACCAAATTAATTACATCTCTGGCAGTAATCCTAATCGATACATCTTCAGATAACGGCGCATCAGGTAAGTCATAAGGTGTTTTATTTCTTGATAAAACAAGGGTAAAAATAATCTGATTGTCTCGTAAAAGTTCAAAAGTAAATCTATCAGATTGAGGACTATCAATGAAGATAGATTCAACTCTCACAGGTTGTCCAATTGAGTTTAATTCCCAAGTTACAGAATCATTTTTACCAATCACAGATTGATTCTGTAAGATGATATATTCCTCGATTGAACTAAGCCCAATATTCGCTTTAACTGGCTCATTAATAGGTAGCCCTAATTCCTCTCTAACTTCATCATTAGCTTTAGATTCACGGGAGTAAGTCTCGATTAATTGCCCGTTGTAGCTTAACAAGCTAGGAGTTAATTGGTGGTTCATAATATGCCTAAAGAAATAAATGGTATGGGTGAGACTATCTCAGGTTCACTAAAACAACTAGCTTTAAGTTCATCTAAAGATAGTTGCAACTGATTTAATTTCTGTTCAATTGATGATAAGTCAACTGTTACATTGCCATTGTTGTTATCATCTGTAACTGTTCCCCTGTACTCCCAAACTTTCAGGATGACATCTGGGAAGTAATTAGGTGCTTGGTAGAGTAGAGAGTATTTCCCGTCAAAGTATCTAGGAACGACAATTAATTCCTGTTCAAATAAATCTAGGTCAACTTGATAGAACTTAGCTTGTTTGGCGAGTACTAAGGATGTTGCCCATATCCTACCGCCAAAGTTCCAAGTATCCTTTTGTGCTTTGCTCGATACTCTGACTAATAAAAATTGACTCTCAAACCTTCTACCCAAATTAACTATCTTGGAACGAGACAAGTCTTTAATTACTGTAGTCACTAAAGACCAATCTCTGTAGTCATCGGACAAGATAGGCATTACTTACTGTTAGTTAGATTTGACACTAACCCAACAAATATCTTGGCTATTAATCTTTTTGCCGATCAGTTTCTTGTCATAAACCATCTCATCTAATTTATCTGGGTTAATGAAACGAACATAAGACTTACCGCTAGTTGTCCTGATATTGATTCGAGGTGGTTTGACTTTGCCACCGAAAACTACTCCTTCGGGAACTGTTTTACCTGGGTCACTAACGTCTATCCCTAAGTCATTTTCTAGTCCCTTATAGGTTGCTTCTCTACCAGTCCAGCCATAAGTAGTTTTATCGTTTAACTTAATCGTGTAGATCTTGGTCTTAGATGCCATATTGCTTTTACTCCATAATTAATTGTTGATTCATAACGGCTCAAATTATGGGAGGTAAGCACTAGCGGTATAGCTAACACCATCAGCAGTGGTAGTTACAGTTAAAGGAAAAGTTAGGGTAACGGCTGCGGTTGCTGTTTCTGGGTCAGGAGAAATAGCAATATTATCGGTTAATGGTGCGCCATCCCCATCTACATTCGCTCTCTCTGCTTCAGACATAGCGTTACATAATTGCCAGAGTTGACCTTCGGCGGTAGTTGCTGCGGATAAATCAAAAGGTGCTGCCATTGGTAATTACCTCGTAATTGGGATTGTTATTTTTTGTTAGTTCAAAACTAGCCCAAGACTCACACGAGTGTAGAAAACGTTTCCCTTTGGTATTAAACCCAAAATAGCGACTCTAACGCCGATACAATTGCTCTACCCAAACTCTCAAACTTGGTTCGTGTACGTACCATTTACGAGCGTGTTTAAACCCTTTGACTTTTCTACTCTTAATCCATAGCCTAATACTTTTTAAGCAATAGTTATATTTCTCACTCGCTTGTTGTGTGGAAATGTAATTCTCGTTAGATAACATTGTTACTTTGGTCATTGCCAAAAATCTTATTGATAATTATTTTCAACAATCACCAACCATCAGTGTAGCCAATGTGACACTGATGGTTACATTTCTTTATAAAGTGAACCATCGGCTCAAATGCAAAAACTTTGTGAACTAATTAACCAGCATCCGAGGGATTTTCCGTCAGCGTTAGGAAAAGACTATGAATTCAAAGATAATGATGAGATAAAAAAAGCAGAGTAAGTCATTGTACTTACTGTGCTTTTAGTTGGAAATCTTCTCTTATAAACATAAACAGGGCATTTTTTAAATGTTATACATTTTTTTCTCAAATGTATAATAATTAAATCTCTGAAAGCTTTGTCTGACAATGGTTTTAGAGATTTGAGTCGTTTTTTAATGTAATACATTTAGGATTTACCCCACTCTGTTTATAGGGGGGTGGCACACCTATTATCTTAGGGGGTGGCACACCCCTATTAAGTAAGTAAGTTCTTTATCTATATATTATTTATTTCCCCGCCCGCTTGCCTCCCCTAGTATCATTCCCCTGTAAGGATAGGCACAGCCTCTTATTAAATGTTTCCCTTTTTTCGAGTCGTTGTCAAGGGAATTGTAATTATTATTTACAAAAACTTAAAATATCAACTTAATATTAAATTAAGCTTTCTTATTAAAAAGTTCCGTATTTTTACGGTGTATTTAGCCTAAAAACTTTTGCATAATTAAAGCGTCTTTAAGGAATAGTTAATTTCACCTTACTCAGTAAGCTCTGAATTGCTACGTAAGACAGAAAATACTACTCATAAATTAAGTATGAATAACTCTACTCAGTCTTTACCTGTTGTTTCTTGGAGAGAATTACAAGGCAATAAATATATCAAAGCTATTGACCCTGGTATGCTCATAAAGGGTGGATTACCCTATATCATGAAAGCTAGATCAATAGGAACTGGTAAGCATGGCTCAGAACCAGTGACAGTAATATTTGACAAGGAATATGTTGAGAAGTGGATTATAACTAAGCTAATTAGACCACTAAGTAATTACGGTGTTGATTATGTTACTAA
This sequence comes from Xenococcaceae cyanobacterium MO_188.B19, assembly GCA_030065715.1. GTDB lineage: Bacteria > Cyanobacteriota > Cyanobacteriia > Cyanobacteriales > Xenococcaceae > JASJCP01. The sequence goes on from JASJDF010000261.1 coordinate 4,747, forward strand.
CTTAGTTACGGAAGCTTGGATTAATTCAAATTATTCTTTAGAATCTTTGGTGGGCAATAACTGTACAGAACAACCAGAAAATTATGAAGAATAAATATAAGGCTCACCCTGTATATTTTTCTCATAGCTTGGGTCGCTCATTGTCTATTGATGAGGTTGAAATTTATGAAAGTAGGCACATATTACTTAGTGATTCTGCCAAGCTTGGAACGGTAATTAAATTTGATTCTCAACTTGAGTTCAAAGTGTTTCAAGTCTTGAATAGTAGCTCTCTCGTTAGCAGTATCATTCCTCACCATCAAGTTAAACTTATCCCTAAAAATACCTCTCATGTTTTCCCTGGTGGCAAAACTTGGAAAGTTGACTTCTTGGTTAAGGGACAGCATAAAGAGCCATTATTTCTAGTGGAAGCTAAGGGCATAATACAGCGTGACTTCCCTTTCATCCTGAATCTTTTAGAACAAAACAGACCTGAACTGTTCAATAAATTGTGGATTGTTTTTAACGATAAAGTACCTACATCAAAGCTAGTCGTTAAAAACTTGAGAAAAAATAGAACCCCTAAACTTGTAACACTCCGAGAGTTCAAAAACCAATTCTCTTAGGTAGTAATTAAACCAATGAAAAAAAATGATAGTGACCGTGAGTATGCAATCACGCTTCTGATTGCTTGTATAGACTCTCTAGCTCGCGACTTGTCAGTGAAGACAAATTCTGACCCTAATTATCTAGTGACAGAAACTATGTTGGCAAAAGCCTTAACCTTGCAGTATCAAGGCTTAGAGCGTGTTAACAGCATTCTAGAGAATGATTACGGCTGGTTAGTTGACCAGATTGAAAACTTAGTCTATTAGGAGATCAAACAAGATGCTTTTTTATTCAGATCCTTGGAAGGATAACCCCTATGGCAAGCTTAAAGGCGATATGAGCCAAGTATGGGCGGGCTTAATCTTTGATAACGGTAAACTGTACCACCACGAAGACACCTACGTTTTAGCTGCTAATTTCACTGGTTTTGAAGGTGCTGTAGTTCGCAGTTTTAAACCTGAACAACCGATTGATTTCCCAGTTTTAGCCACTTGGACAATACACGGTAAAGACTACACGGAACGTCAAAAAAATAAGGATACTGAGAAGTATGAGACGGTATCCTGTAGAGCTTCTATCCATGAAAAGCTACTCTATCAAGCTATTTCTGATAACCCACAATGGCTAGAGAAGGAAATTAAAGGCAAAATAACTCATTCTGCTAATGGTCAATATGCTGGCAAAGAGGAAGAAAAATTAATTGATGGTTCTCTAGCTATAGAAGTGATAGAACCTCTAGGTCAGTTACCAGAATGGACACCACCCAAGGGTAAAGGTAGCGGTGGAAGCTGGAGTAATAAAGCGAGTCTAGAAGATAAGGCGACTTGGCTTAAAAAGGAACTAGCCCAAGGTTTAGCAGGGGAACTTCTGAGAGAACAATATGTTAAACAGCCTCCATGCGTACATACCTTGGTTAAAGAGATTGTTCAACAGCATAAAGATGATGAGTTATTTCTCGGTGCATACTTTGATTTACTCAAAGGCATCTTGAGTTAAAGGCGAGTAAATCTGAGATGTACAACATAATGTTATACATCTCAGGAATATAAAGGTAATGAAAACAAAATAAATGCAACCTGACTATTCTATTCTATTCAGAGATAATCCCGACTTCTATCCATCTTGGGAAGAGTTTTATAACTTTGATTTGTCCTATCCTGAAAACATCTTAAATTTAATCGAACAAGCTTCAGTTTTACCTCATGACTTTTATCGCATCGTTGCAGCATATACCTTGATGCCTTCAGGATTAACTAAGCGTGTACCTTGTTTGTTTTTTTATGGTGCTTCTGGTTCAGGTAAAACTACTATCAGTAAGTTAATTGCCAAGATACATGGGGTTACTCCAATTGCTTCTAGCACTACTTATGCAGCAATTAGAAATATTCTTAGGAGTAATAGAAAAATTTATGTTTCTACTCCTCATCCTAGTGACCCAAGTAAACCACCTGTCAGCAGATTAATTGATGCTAATACAATTCTGGTCTGGGAAGATATCGACAGTGATACTTTTAGGCGTAACCCAAATATTTATGTCTTGTTTAAAGTCGGTTATGACAAAGAGACAGACACGGTAGTTATATCAGGTAAAGAGATAGGAACTATTGAAAAGTTTAGGTGTTTTGCTCATAATGTATTAAGTTCCATACATCCCATACATACTATGGGAGAATACAAGGAATTACGCCGTAGATTACTGGTTATCCCAACTAAAAAGCTAGATGATATTGACGCTGAATTACTTGATATTAATAGCATCAACTGGGACGGATTCAGTACTAAGTTTAATGAATTCTGGAGTTTAGACCAAGCTGAGATATTCCTTACTATCCGTAGTTCTCTAAGTAACTTAAAAGGGTTAACTTCTCAACAAAAAACAATTAGTTTAGACTTAATTGCTACTGGTGTTAGTACTGGAATCTGGAGTGATGAGATAGAAGCAGTACAAGAACTTAAAGAGTGCTTTGAATGGATCAATAAGGATGTAAAAACGGAAGCTTCCAATCTGGAAAAATTGCTCAGTGAATTTGTCTTAGACATAGAAAAAACTGCCAAAGAAGCTAATGTTACTCCTTGTATTTACACTCAACAACTACGAACAATAATCAAGGCTTGGTATGAAAAAAGTTGGCTATTAGAAAAGCCTAGCCATAAAGAAACTAGGTTAATCATGAACAAGTTGAATTACAGAAGTAATAGTAAAGGACAATGGAGCAAAATATTTTAGATTTTTGGGATGTTATAGCTCAGATAGATCAAGAGCTTAAGCGTATTGGTTGGAGTCAAGAAAAAGCGGTAAATTACATTCAGTTTTTCTATGGTGTTAAGTCGCGAATGCACTTAAAAGATGATGAGTTATTAGAGTTTTTAGACTTTCTCAAGGCTTATAAAAAACCGTCAAGATTTAAAGTCAAAGTCAAGCGTTACACTGATAGGTTTTAAACTTATGACTGATACAATTACACTCACTAACTCTCAACAACAAGCCTTAGAAAAGCTTAAACAGTTTGTTAAATCTAATCAGCAACACTTTAGGTTAACTGGCTATGCTGGCAGTGGCAAAAGTTTTCTAATGGCTCAATTCATGAAATGGTTACTCTCACAAAGATTAGAGTTTATTGCTGCTAGTCCTACTAATAAAGCAGCTAAGAACCTCAAGAAAATTGGACTAGAAAATAACATTGACTTTGAAGTAACCACCGTAGCTAAATTATTAGGTCAACAGCCAC
>JASJDF010000262.1 GCA_030065715.1 Xenococcaceae cyanobacterium MO_188.B19
CATTTCCATTAATCAATCCCTAATTTTTTACCCTCAAGTTTTTAACAAGAAATTTGCATGAATTATTTTGCGATCGCTGGCTACAGAATCAACACCCTAGCTCGTGGCATTATTCTTGATGATTTAGGTTATACACAAAGAGCTTTATTAGACTACGAAAAAGTCCTAGACCTTAATCCCAAAATCTTTCAGAGAGTAAATTCTTCCAAATCTGAAGGATATCATGAACGAGGCATAATTTTAGCCAGATTAGCTGAGAAGTTAGTGCATAGAGCCGAAAAAGAAGCAATACCCAAAGAAACTACCCTGGCTAGTTATTTTTGTGACGCTTCCATTGAAGCTTCAGTAGAAAGAACCCGCGCTTATAGGGAAGCCAAAAATTTGTACGATGAAGCAATAAAAGACTATCGACAAGCAATTCGCTATAACACTAACCTTGAAGATGTTAAATACGCCAAAGCTTTTCGAGATCGCGGTTACATTTATTCTCGTTTGGGGGATAGTCAAGAAGCTTTAGAGGACTTCGAGCAAGCTATTTACATCAAAAAAACCTATGCACCTGCTTATTTTGCCCGTGGTTGTGTCCGCGCTGACAATGGAGATTATGAAGATGCGATTCAAGATTTCACCAAAGCAATCAGCTATGGCAAAGGTGAAGATCAAGAGCGTCTTGTAGCAATTACTCAAGATAGTAATCCTGATTTTGATCGAGCGGAAGCCTACTTCCATCGAGGACTAGTACACGCCAAATTAGACCAATATAAAAAAGCGGTTGACGATTACAGTAAAGCACTCAAAAAGTATCGTTTACCACGAATCAAAGCAGCAAAATATCACTACGCCAGAGCCAACGCTTTTTATGAGCAAAGGATATAGGAGATGTCAAAAACTCAGATTAATTTTTAACGATCGCGCCAAAATCAGCTAAGACTCTAGCATGATTACGGAGTAATCCCAAGAGATTTAAACGATTGCGTTTAATATCAGGATTATCCGCCATAATTAAAACGCTAGTTTCCCCATCAAAAAAGTTATTAATAGTAGGTGCAATCTTCGCCAAACCATCCACTAATAACTGATAATTACGTTCAGCTTGAGCTTCTTCAGTTTGAGGAACCAAACCAATTAAAGCATCATAAAAAGCCTGTTCCGAGGTAGACTCAAATAGATCGGGATTAACTAAATTATTGGGGTCTAAATCTTGATTACCCAAATCACCTTTTACTGCCAAACGAGTAGAACGATTAACTACTTCATAAATAACATCTAACTTGCCATTATTCCGTATTTCCTGTAGAAATAAAGCGCGATCGCGGGCATCTAATAAATCATCTAAAACCCTGGTAGTATATTCCGAATCATTATTTCCAATCACCGCATTAACCAAGTCATAATCGACATTTTTTTCATCTTGTAATAATGTGCGGATACGCTGCATAAAAAACTCTTGTAAAGCTGTTACAGGAGATTCTAAATTACTATGAGCAGCAATAAAAGCCGAGGCACTTTGCTCGATCAACTGATTTAAATTAATATCTAAATCTGCATACCAAGTAATACTAACTACCGCATTAGCAGCACGGCGTAAAGCAAAAGGATCGGAAGAACCAGTAGGCATCATTCCCAAGCCAAAAATACTTACTAAAGTATCCAATCGATCAGCTAAACCTACTACTTGACCGTTAATAGTTTCGGGCATTATATCATCAGCTCCCCTAGGTAAATAATGCTCAAAAATTCCCCTAGCAACAGTAGCAGATTCCCCACTAACTAAAGCATATTTTTCCCCCATTACTCCTTGTAATTCAGGAAATTCATAGACCATTTGACTTACTAAATCAGCTTTGCAAAGTAGAGCTGTACTTTCAACTTCTTTGGCTGCTTCAGCACTAAGTTCTAACTGTTGAGCAATAGTATTAGCTATTTCCATAATGCGATCTACCTTATCTCGCATTGTGCCTAAATCTTCTTGGAAAGTAACAGTTTCTAGTTGGGGCAAATAGGTATCTAAATGCTCATCACAATCTGCATTGTAAAAGAATTGAGCATCTGCTAATCTGGCACGAATTACCCTAGCATTCCCTTTGGCAATAATATCTGATTTAGCAGGGTCTCCATTAGAAATAGTAATAAAATTAGGTAATAAACTATCTTGATGATTAATGGGAAAATAACGCTGATGAGTTACCATCACCGTAGTAATAACTTCTTTGGGTAATTGCAAAAATTCAGGTTCAAATTCTCCCAAAACCGCCGTAGGATATTCCACCAAATTGATTACTTCTTCTAAAAGATCGGGATAAATTTCCGCTTCACCATTGATACTTGCAGCTTTAGCTTTAATATCTGCTTGAATTTTCTGCGATCGCGCTTCTGGTTCAACTTCTACATAAGCCTGACGCAAACATTCTACGTAATCAGCAGCTTCAGGGATAGAAACCGATTCAGGATGTAATACCCGATGACCGCGAGATATGCGCCCCGCGTACACGAAGTGCGTCGAAGACCAGCGGATCTCTTCGAGATCGCTGTTAATTTTCCCTGAACCATTAACCAACTCCAGAGGTAAAATATCTGCATCTAATAATGCTACTAACCAACGAATGGGGCGAGGAAAGCGAATATCCCCATCTCCCCAACGCATAAATCTTTTACCTTCTAAACCTGTAATCCATTGGGGACACAACTCTTGGAGAATTTCCGCAGTAGCTCTTCCCAAGATAGTCTTTTGAATAAAAACAAACTCGCCTTTAGGAGTTTCTCTCAATTCTAAATCCGTTACTGCCACTCCCTGTTTTTTAGCAAACCCTTCTGCTGCTTTAGTGGGTTGACCATCTTTAAATGCTACTTTACCAGGAGGACCTTTAATTTCTTCTTCTCGATCCTCTTGTTTCTCTGGAAGTCCTTTAATTAATACGGCTAAACGGCGAGGTGTACCATAAACCTCTACTGCTTCAGGAGTTAAAAACATCTCCTCTAAACTCTGAGGAATTTTCTTTTGCCATTGCGCGATCGCACTCCCAACGAAATCCGCAGGTAATTCTTCGACTCCTACTTCTAGTAAGAAATTAACCATATTTATTTTGTATATATTGATCTGTTAAATTCTACACTTAGTTGACGACTCCCACCGCTTGGAATGAGAATGGACGATGCAATAGCTATCTTTACAAAAGATCAAGACCATAGTTCAGGGAAGATAAGCTATAATTCCTTTTGCTTACAGCTATGATTACATAACAATCCCAATTTATAGCTTAGAAATTATACAACTAACTCACTATGGCAGGAAATCAATCCCCAGATAATCAACCCAACAAATCCAATCTAGAACAAATCCGCGCAACCAGAATCGAGAAAGTAAAGCAAATCAAAGATTTGGGATTGAACCCCTATGCTTATAAATGGGAAGTAAGCCATTACGCACAACCCTTACAAGAAAAATACGGTGACTTAGCAAGTGGTGAAGAAGTAGCAGATACTGTATCCCTTGCAGGAAGAATTATGGCGCGTCGCGTTTTTGGTAAGTTAGGTTTTTTTGAATTGCAAGACGAAACAGGAAAAATTCAACTCTACCTCGATAAAAAACGCATTAACAGCACCATGTCAGACTTAGTTGGTGCATTTAATCATCTCAAAAAGTTATCTGATACAGGCGATATTTTAGGAGTCAAAGGTACTCTCAAGAGAACAGAAAAAGGAGAACTTTCTATCTATGTAAGTGAGTTTGCCATACTCACCAAATCTTTATTACCCCTACCTGATAAATGGCATGGTTTAACTGATACTGAAAAACGCTATCGTCAGCGATATGTAGATTTAATTGTAAATCCGCAAGTTAGAAATACTTTTCGTGTTCGTGCCAAAATCACTGCGGGAATTCGTCGCTATTTAGAAGAGCGAGATTTTCTAGAAATAGAAACCCCCGTTTTACAAAGTGAAGCTGGAGGCGCAGAAGCTCGTCCTTTTATTACTTATCATAATACTTTGGAGATGGATTTATATCTCCGTATTGCTACAGAATTACATCTCAAAAGATTAATTGTAGGTGGTTTCGATAAAGTATTTGAACTAGGTAGAATTTTCCGCAATGAGGGTGTTTCTACTCGTCATAATCCTGAATTTACCATGATAGAAGTGTATCAGGCATACGCGGATTATAATGATATGATGGCGTTAACAGAAGATGTAATTAGTAGGGTCGCTCAAGAAGTTTTAGGCACAACTAAAGTTAGTTATCAAGGAGAAGAAATTGATCTTACTCCTCCTTGGCGTAGAGTAACTATGGAAGAGTTGGTAAAAGAAGCTACAGGCTTAGATTTTAGTGCATTCAGTGACTTTGAATCAGCAAAATCCGCAGCCCAAAAAGCAGGAATTGAAGTACTAGAAGACTGTAAAACTATTGGTAAACTGCTTAATGAAGCCTTTGAGCAAAAAGTGGAAGCAAGTCTAATTCAGCCTACTTTCGTCATTGATTATCCTGTAGAAATATCACCTTTAGCTAAACCTCATCGTAATAAACCAGGATTAGTAGAAAGATTTGAATTATTTATTGTGGGAAGAGAAACAGCCAATAGTTTTTCGGAGTTAACTGATCCTTTAGATCAAAGAGAAAGACTCGAAGCACAAGCAGCAAAAAAAGCAGCAGGAGACGTAGAAGCTAACGATGTTGATGAGGATTTCTTAGCAGCATTAGAATATGGGATGCCTCCTACTGGTGGTTTAGGAATTGGCATAGATCGCTTAGTAATGTTATTAACTGATTCTCCTAGTATCCGTGATGTAATTGCTTTTCCCTTACTCAAAAGTCAGAGTGTTGCTATTAAATCTTTTGACTACGATGCACAAAATAAAATACTCAAAATTGAGTTTAAAAATGGCAGTATCTATAAATATTTAGATGTACCAGAATCTATTTATCAAGGTTTAAAAGATTCTGCTTCTGTGGGTAAATATTTTAATAGCAATATTAAAGATAAATTTGGTTTTGATCGAGAAGTTTAAGGGATTACGTTGGTGGGGTAAAAACTGAAATGAGGTGTTAGCCCTAAAGGATTCGCTATCGCGTCGTATTAGGGATTAGGTTGAATTATTCCCTATTCCCTATTTCAAGCATTCTCTAATTATGATTAATTGTTCTGACTTTTTAACGCATAATTGGACTGCCATGATGGGAAACTAAATACCATTTTTGTGCCATTTTTTGAAAGACGTTAGTGCCTATTGATTGTCCTTGGAATTTCCTACCTCGACTTGATTGCAAAACAGTTTCTCCTACTACCACATAGCCGAGAGCTTGGTCTATTTCTACCTTGATTATTTCTAGATCTATTTCTAAGAAATCTGTATTCCGAAAGATTGATTTCCAGGAGTCTCGAATTATATCCCATCCTATCAAGACATTTCCTCCGGGGTGAATACACAAACTGGTTGAACCTTGCCACCATACAAGACTCATTTGATTAATATCTCTCTCAGAGAAAGCATTGTAAAAGGCTTGATTTCTCTCCAAAACTGTTTCTTTGTTTGGTAAATTAGTCATGAGCCAATAGAAAATGAGAAGTCAATTGAGATAAAGTTAACCTACCTAAACCTAACAATAGGAGAGAATTAGCACTGGGGGCAAGATCTAGGTAATGTTGCTTGTCTGGGATTCAGACCGTTATACTTTCAAGAACTAAAATTGAGTATTTCTAATGTCTATCTTGTTAAGTTTAGTTCCTCTTCCTGTGTGTCTTCCCCCATCTAAGGCAGAAATTGTGATACAGCAAAAGTATCATTCTGTTTTGGAGATCTCAGAAAATGGTCAAGTTGGACAAAAGGGACTATGTAATTTATCCAAAAGAAAATCATATAATCGCGCCAAAAGCGATCGCGAAAGACAAGATCCCAAACAGCTTGTTCCCATTACTAATTATGTTCGTCTAATTAGTCAACAGAGAACAGGAGAAAGAAGAACTTTTGAAATACCAGTCCCTGAAGATACTATTTCAGAGCCAAATCCTACACCGATAGACAAGATAGAAGTAGTAGAAGTTATTGCAGATCGTCAAGAATACGATGAACAAAGACAAGTAATTAGTGCTGAAGGCAATGTAGTAATGCGATTTAACCAAGCGGTTTTGAGTAGCGATCGCATTCAAGTAAATTTAGCAGATCGCATTGCAGTAGCAGAGGGCAATGTCATCTTAACCAGAGGAGAACAGATACTATTAGGAGAGAGATTTGAATACTATTTAGTGCAAGATAGGGGAATAATTAGTAACGCTAGAGGACAGATAGATCGTTCTACTCTTGATCGCGATTTAGGAGGAAAGTTACCAGAAGACCCCTCTCTTACAGATCGTCTTTTGAGCGATCGCCTAGAAGCCAATCAACCTGTCACTGATGTTACCTTAGAGAGTGAATTAGGAATTGCGATCGGCAACACGAGGGATTATGGTATTTTGCAAGGCGATAGTGCGTTCCAATCAGGAAATATTAATCGAGTAAGATTTGAAGCAGATAAAATAGAGTTTGAAGGCAAGAATTGGCAAGCAGAAAATCTCAGGCTAACTAATGACCCTTTTTCTCCCCCAGAATTAGAAGTCAGAGCTAAAACAGCAAAATTCGAGCACATAGAGCCTTTAGTTAGTAAATTAACCACCACTAAGTCTCGTCTAGTTTTTGATGATCGTTTATCTCTGCCCTTAATTAAAAACTCTTTAGTATTTGACCGTCGTCCCCGTCGCCCAGGACTATTTAGTATTGGATTTGATGGAGACGAAAGAGGGGGTTTATATCTAGAAAGAACCTGGGATATAATCGAGCAAGAAAATATTACTTGGACAATTACCCCTCAATACTTTATTCAAAGAGCTTTCATTCCTAGTGCTTTTGATTTTAGCGAAGAAGACGAAGGAGGGGTATTTAGTCCCTCTATTTTAGGTTTAAAAAGCGATTTTAATACAGTGTTTTCATCTCGCACAGATTTAAATGCAAAAATTGCCTTCACTAGCTTTGATATTGATGAATTAGAAGATAATATCCGCGCTAAATTAACGGCTACTCAGTTAATTGGCAATATCAATAATCCCCATAGAGCTAGTTTAGAATACAATTTCCGAGAACGTTTATTCAATGGTTCTTTGGGATTTCAGACCGTATATAGTAGCATTGGTGCTGTGATTACGTCTCCTAATATTACATTAGGAAAAACTGGAATTGGTCTTAAATATCAAGGCTCAATTCAAAACATTAATTCAGAAACAGATGATGAAGAATTATTAGATAGCGAACGTGATAATGACCGCACTAATCTGACTCGTTTTCAAGGAGCAATATTTTTAGGTAAAGGCTTTCCTATATGGCAAGGTAAAGCCCTTCCGCTTACCAGAGATCAAGGGTTACGCTATACTCCCAGACCTGTAGTACCCTACCTCCAATTCAATACTGGTGTTTCGGGAGTTAGTAGTTTCTACAGTAATGGGGATGGACAACATTCTTTACGTGGCAGTGTCGGAATTCAAGGACAATTCGGTCATTTTGCTCGTCCTTTCTTCAATTATACGGGATTTAATGCAACTTATTCTCTTGGGACAAATGTAGATGAATCCCCCTTTCTCTTTGATCGCGATGTAGATCGAGAAACCCTAGCTCTAGGAATTACTCAACAATTGTATGGTCCCATGCGACTGGGAATACAAACTTCTTTCAATCTCGATGATGGAGATGATATTAGTACTGATTATGTTTTGGAATATAGTAGACGCACCTATAATATTTCTTTGCGCTATAACCCTGTATTAGAAATTGGCTCTTTTAGTTTCCGAATTAATGATTTTAATTGGCGTGGAGATTCTGAGCCTTTTGAGCGTAATGATATTAGCCCAGTTATTCAAGGAGTAGATCGTTAAAACTTATCTTCTAAAACAAATTGTCTAATGAATCTCATAACTATAAGATATTCACTTTACTGGTGGAGGAACAAGACGCAAATTACAGATGATACGATCTATCATTTCTAAAGTTGCAAATTCTGGTTTTGGGAGAGGATAAGTATTGTTGTTGGTAT
>JASJDF010000263.1 GCA_030065715.1 Xenococcaceae cyanobacterium MO_188.B19
CCCACAAAGAGAACTCTGGTTCCTCTTGCAGCCAATTTTCTTGCAGCAGCGATCGCAATTGTGGTACGACCTGTACCGCCTTTACCCAAAAAAGTAACAATGGAGGACATAATAAATTTTTTGCTATTATTCTGAAGTTCTCTTGCCTGAATTGTTTTTTAATCTACGGGTTGAATTTCATCTTCAAAAAACCAAGTAGCAGAGTTATCGTCGAATTGGACTACAACGCCGACACCGCTACCGTCAGTCATTTTATATTCTTTTACTGTACCAACTTTGCCTAATTTTTTCGCAGTGTTACTGGACACTACATCTCTTATGCGGTAAACTTTAACCTTTTGCCCTATATCCATTCCTATTGTTATATCCAAATAAAATTAACCATTTCACAGTTTAAAGCAAAATACCCCCTAAATGTCTATACCATGACTAAAAAAAAGCCAGATGAAAGAAGTTAATTCAGGAATGGAGAATGGGGAATGTCCTAAAAGATACTGTGATCCATAAGGAACAAGGAATGAGTAAGCAACATTACAAATCCAAGCTTTGGTGGTATTGGGAGTTATTTTTGGTATTGGTAAGGCGTAATTTGAAAAGACGTTACCGAGGCTCTTTTTTAGGGATATATTGGTCTTTGTTGAGTCCCTTAATTATGACAGGATTATATGCAGCAATTTTTGGCACAGCTTTTGCTGCTTACTATGATAATTCTACTCGTAATTATGTTTTAGCTGCCTTTACTGGATTGGTGGTAATCAACTTTTTTTCCTCTTCAACTGTCCAGGCTCTTGCTAGTGTGGTAGAAAATGGAGCAATAGTGAATAAAATTCGCTTACCATTGTTTATTTTTCCCTTGTCTTTTATTGGAGCAAATCTGTTTCAATTATTGATGGGGATATTTCCTGTACTGTTTATTGTGACCCTTATTTTATCTCACAATTTAATCAATGGGATAGCTTTATTGTTACCTTTATCGAGCTTAATTTTTGTCTGTTCGGGAATTGGCTTATTAATGAGTGCTTTGTACGTATTTTTCCGTGATTTGCCTTACTTTTATGAATTGCTAACTTTTTTACTGTGGATTAGCTCCCCTGTCTTTTATCCTTCAGAAATTGTCCCTCCAGAAGTTCAAAAAGTTTTAGTAATCAATCCTTTATTACCCATAATTCAAAGTATCAGACAAATTTCGTTATCGGGAAGTTTACCTGATATACTACTTATACTTCAAGCTTTTCTGAGTGGAATAATTGTTTTAGGTGTTGGTGCGATCGCTTTTCGGGCTTGGCAAGATCAATTTATGGATTTACTCTAATGACAGAAGCTATTAGATTAGATCGAGTTTCTTTATGGCGTAGGACTCAAGAAGAATTTTCCTACGATCTGAAGAGAACAGTACTAACTTTTTTAGAAGGAAAATATCGTAAGCCTGCCAAAAGATTGATTTTAGATGATATTAATTTGACAATTCAAAGAGGAGAAAAAATTGGTATTGTCGGGGCTAATGGTTCGGGAAAATCTACTTTATTAAAACTAATTTCTGGTATTTTACAACCTACCATTGGTACTGTCAGAGTCAAAGGAAATATTGCACCTTTGATTGAATTAGGAGCAGGTTTTGATATAGAACTTTCCGTAATAGATAATATTATACTCTATGGAGTAATGCTCGGTTTTGCTCAACGGGAAATGCAAGAAAGAGCTAAATTAATTTTAGAATTTGCCGAATTACAAGAATATGAATTAGTTCCTGTTAAGGGATTATCTTCAGGAATGAAAGCCCGTTTGGGATTTGCGATCGCAACAGATATTGAACCAGATATTTTAATCTTAGATGAAATTTTATCTGTGGGAGATGAGAGATTTAGAAATAAATGCGAACAGAAAATGCAAAATTTTTGGCAAGATCATATAACAATTTTGTTAGTATCCCATTCTATGGATTTAATTAAAAATTCTTGTGCTAAAAGTATCTGGATTAATCGGGGTAAAATCGAAATAATGGGGGATACAGAGCAAGTAATTGATTGTTATATGAATAGTGTTAACTAAATTTTCTCTATGCCAATCTGGATTACAGGAACTAGTAAAAGTGGCAAAACCTCTCGTTTAGTCACAGAGTTTACTCAATGGGTCAGAAAAAGACTAATCACATCTAGTAAAAAATTTCCCCAACAAAACTTATCTGCTACCGTATTAGTTTTAGCTGCTAATAATCACAATCGCAGAGAATTAAGTAATCTTTTGTCCGCAGCAGTAGAAGGTACTTATCCTGTAGTTTGTAAAACTCCTGTCGGATTTATTAGTGATGAGGTAGAGTTATTTTGGCCTCTGATTTTTGAACAATTAGAGATTAAACCTCAATTTCCCCTGAGATTACGTCCCGAAACTGAACAAGAATTGGCAACTCAATTGTGGCGTGAACATCCTCAATGGGAAACTTTGATTGAAACAACAAAAGAGTATCAGGCAGTACGAGAAACCTTAGATTTATTACAGTTAGCAGGAGCTAGTTGTATTCCCGCAGCAGATATACCTGTCATTTTAGAGCAAGGAATCAGTAACCTGACAGAAGATGGAGGAAAGCTACATTACCTCAGAGGGGAATTGATTTTACAATGGCGCGATTGGGCATTAGCCAGAGGATTATTAAGCTATGGTCTTATATATGATCTTTATTGGCGTTATTTACTACCTAATAATCAATATCAATATCATTTGACTCGTCGGTATCCTGCGGTGTTTGCTGATGATACAGATGATTATCCTGCGATCGCAAAAAATCTCATTGAGGTACTATTAGATAAGGGTGCAGAAGCCGTTTTTACTTACAATCCAGAAGGTAAAGTTAGATTAGGACTAAATGCCGATCCTCAATATTGGGAAGACTTACAACATCGCTGTTTAGTAGAAACCTTATCTGTCCCTTCTAATAGACTAATCACAATGGAATCAGCAGCAGATATCATACAGTTAATTACAGCAACTGCTTTTGGTGCCGATATTCCTTCTTGTATTGAATCAATTCAAACTATTTCTCGTGCTGAATTGTTGCGAGAAACCGCAGCCTACATTATTCATATCGTCAAAAATCAGCAAGTACAGCCAGAAGATATTGCAATTATTGCGCCTGGCTTAGATGAAATTGCCCGCTATACTCTAATTGAAATCTTATCTGCTAGCGGTATTCCCATTGAACCAGTTAACGAACAACGTCCCCTCATAAGTTCTCCTCTAGTAAGAACTTTACTAACTCTAATGGCTCTAGTATATCCAGGTATTGGCAGGCTATTAGACCGAGATTCCATTGCGGAAATGCTGACTATTTTGAGTCAAAAACCTCTAGGAGAAAAATTAGTACCTCAAATCGATCCTGTAAGAGCTGGGTTATTGGCGGATTACTGCTACAATGTCAATCCAGAACAACCAGATCTTTTACCCATAGAGTCTTTTCCTCGATGGGATAGACTGGGACATCAAGCGACCAATGCTTATCAACAGATAATCAAATGGATCGATAATATTCGACTACAACAACACAAACAATGTTTTCTTACTCCCACCATGTTTTTACATCAGGGAATTGAGCATTTTTTAAATAAAAATAACTATTATAGTTATGCTCGTTTATCAAGTTTGCGAGAACTGATAGAAACTGCTCAACATTACTGGGAAGTAGATCGTAGACTCAAACAAACCGAACCAAGTTTTCAAACTCAGGCTGTCAGTGTGGCTCAATTTATTCAGTTATTACGTCGGGGGACAATTACCGCTAACCCCCTCCCTCAGCGTCAATTTCCACCCAAACAAGGAGCGATATCTCTGGCTACTATCTTTCAATATCGCTCTCTAAAAACTTCCCATCCTTGGCAGTTTTGGC
This sequence comes from Xenococcaceae cyanobacterium MO_188.B19, assembly GCA_030065715.1. GTDB lineage: Bacteria > Cyanobacteriota > Cyanobacteriia > Cyanobacteriales > Xenococcaceae > JASJCP01. Next base: position 3,878 of record JASJDF010000263.1, read on the forward strand.
TCGATGCTGGCTCCCATCTCTGGTCAAAAGGAGGTGCTGCAACTCTATTTGCTGCACCATTATTCCTCAAAGAATGGTCAGGAAAAACTTGGATGGCTGAAGATGAATATGAAATGGATCAACAGCGTTTGGCAAGAATTATTCGAGATTTATTGGGTCGAGTAACAGAAAAAGTTATTCTATGTCATAGCGATTTGGGAGTTAATGGTACAGAACAAATGGGAGCATTATTACCTTTAGTTCAAGGTTCGAGACAAGTCATTGTTCAATCAACGAGAGACTAAAAAACCATTTTACTATTTAGGGGTTGCTGAATAAATAGACTATACTAGACAAGAATTTTGATGATTGACTGGGGGACCGGGAGAAGCATATTCAAAGTGATTTGATGTTACTCGTTACTCATTACTCGTTACTCATTACTTCCCTTACCATAAAACCTTTTCAGTAAAACTTATTTACTTGAAGCTATATCTAATTTATCAATAGTGCCTTTCAAACTTTTGAGAGAAGGATTCATTTGAACACTATTTCCTACTACCAGAGTTATAATTTGTTCTGGTTGTAAATACTTTTGAGCGACTCTTTGGATGTCTTCGACAGTAGTTGCTTTTACTCGATCTTGATATTGAAAAATAAAATCTTGAGGATAATCAAAATATTCATAGCGCATCAAACGGGATATAGTTTGACTGGGCTTTTGAAAATTAAACACAAAAGAATTGAGAATAGATTCTTTAGCTTTGACTAATTCAGTTTCTGATATGGGATTCTCTCGCAATTTTTCAATTTCCGACAAAATTGCTTGAATAAATGGCACTGTGGTAGCTGATTGAGTTTGTCCTCCACTGGTAAAGGTGCCAGGATAATCATAATTGGGATTCCAAACCCCATATACACTATAAGCTAATCCCTTGCGCGATCGCACTTCATCAAAAAGTCTGCCACCAAACCCATTTAATACTCCATTCATCAGACTCAAAGGTGCATAGTCTGGATTGTCTAAAGTATCTCCCAAGTGTCCTAACATTACATTACTTTGGGTTGCATCTGGGCGTTCGACTAAAAAAACGTTGCCATTTTGTTTTTGTTGGGCAGAGGGAATGGTTTGTTTGGGTTGGGGTAGGTTTACTTGCCAGTTGCCAAAAGCTGAGGCAATTTTAGCCTGCATTTCCTTGGTGTCAAAATCTCCCACAATACCTAAGATAATGTTTTCAGGTCGCACATATTGCTGATAGAACTCAATAATATCTTGACGAGATATATTATCTAATGTCTCATATTCCACAGTGCGAGCGTAGGGACTATCTGCACCATAAATTAATTTTTTGAACTCACGACTAGTAATATCTTGGGGGTTATCATTGCGTCTAGCGATCGCACCTTTTTGTTGATTTTTAGCTAATTTTAGTTGTTGTGAGTCAAAAGCAGGTTCTTGCAATACTTCGGCAAATAAAGGTAATACTGTATCAATATCTTCTGTAAGAGTACCAAAACTACCTGTTCCTAAGCTAGTGCTGATGCCTGTTTCGATACTAGCTGCATTCTGTTCTAAGATAAAGTTTAATTGTTCTGGGGAATGGGATTTAGTACCACCACTACGCATTAATGCCCCTGTTAATTGCCCCAATCCCACTTGATCTGGGGGATCGAATCTGGAGCCAGTGCGAATTAAAGCTGTACCCGTAATTAGGGGTAAATCTCGGTCTTCTGCTAAATATACCACCATGCCGTTATCTAATTCATAGCGGATATATTCGGGAAGTTGGATTTCTGGGAGAGGGGGAAATTCTAATTCGGTGTAGTGTTTCGGTGTTTGGGCGGTAGCTTTAATAGGATAAGCGATCGCTATTATTGTGACAAATAAGACTAAACTTAACCAAGTAATAGTTTTATTGATTTGCTTTAACATCATTTTTTCCTAAATTTATCCCAGGCTAACTTAGCAGCACCCAACATTCCGGCATTATTTCCCAATTGGGCTGTTAATAACTTTAACTTAAGGCGAGAGGTAGGGGTAACTCTTCGTTTGATTTCTGCCATAGCTGAGGGAAGAAAATACTTGCTACTAGCACTAATACCTCCCCCAATAATAATTGCTTCAGGAGTCAGCACATACATCAGACTTGCTAAACCAATTCCTAGGGTAGTGCCGTATTGTTGCCAAAATGCGATCGCATTTTGCTCTCCCTGTTGAGCTAATTTCCCTAACATAGCCGGTTCTTTGCCAGTTTCTCGCCTAATTGCACCTATGGAACAATACTGCTCTAAAGAACCATTATTACCACTATTACAAGGGTAACCACCAGGATAGAGAGTAATTAAACCCAACTCCCCCGCAGCACCATAAGCTCCTTTAAATAGTTTCCCGTCAATAAAAATTGCCCCTCCCACTCCTGTCCCCAAGGTTAGCAAAATAAAATTCTGAAAATTTTTCCCCGCTCCCAACCAAAACTCCCCTATCGCAGCACAATTAGCATCATTTTCTACTATGGTAATTAAATTGGTTTCTGTTTCCAACCAATCTGCTAGAGGCACATTATGATCCCATCCTGGTAGATTAATCGCTATTTTAGCAATACGATTATGCTCATCTGTGGGACCAGGCATTCCTACTCCTATGCCGAATAAATTATGATAGCTGTAGAGTTTTTTTACTACAGGCGCGATCGCATTTACTACAGTTTCGGGAATAGCTGGCTTAGGAGTAGCAACAGTTACAGACTCAGTACAACCCCCATCAGCAATAAAGCAACCAATACTAATTGTTGTGCCACCAATATCTATTCCGATAACTTCTTTTTGATTACTAACCATTGAGCTTACTGTTTTGTTCGATTTTATTACTCCCTACTCCCTTAACTACTATGTCAACTTGGAAATGATAGGTTGAGATGAGACAAGGAAGAAAGTTTAGTTATACTTATCCCTCAAATTAATCTTGACAAAGCACTACTCTGACGGGAAGAGAATTACTCTAGGAATGACATTATCTGATTTGTAACTTTTATAACAGTATGATTACCGTATTTGTACCAGCAATTCAAATTGGTTCCACAAACAATATAAAAATAGTATGACATCAAATACACTAGAAATTAAACAGTTAAATATAGAAGATTTATCAAAAGATATTTTAGAGTCCGATTCAGCTGGGAGTATTAAAGAACTAATACAAAACAATTCCTCAACCAAAAGCTTTGGTTGGGTAGGTAACGATTTAGAAGACACACTTGCCAACCTAGATTCCTTTAGTTGTGATTGTGATTACTGCTGTGGCGATGTTGTTACACCCGACTCAGATTTTACTAATACTAATAACAATCTTTTAGACACCACAGACCCCTCTCTTTTTGCTGCTGCAAGGGGTGATGTGACTACAGTGAACTATTCAGGAAAAAACAGCATTGATTCCCTGATTTACCCAGCTAAATGGACAAGTAAAACTATTACCTATAGTTTTTATGATGGTGGAAGTTACTACGACAGCAGTAGACAAGGTAAAGTTAGTGAAATCTCAAACAAAATAAAGGATTATCTTCGCAATATCCTCAAAAGTTTTGAGAACTACGTTGATCTTAAATTTGTCGAAGTATCGGATGAGGGAGGCAGTTATGGTCAAATCCGATATATGAATTACACTGGAACTTCCAGTGGCTCCACTAAAGTTCCCTATAAGTATCAAACATCGCCTCTAGCTGGCGATGTTTATTTAAGTCCTAAGATTAAAAGCCAATTTGAAGAAGGTCCTGGTGCTTATCGTTACGAAACTCTAATTCATGAAACTCTCCACGCCTTAAACCTTAAACATCCAGGTAACTACAATGGCTCTAGTACTGGGGGTCAATCAGGAGAATTTTTACCTAATGGGGATGACAACAGTAATAATTCCATCCTGTCCTATAACCGTTTCAGAAATAACAGTGATTACTCTGGAACAATTACTGCCATGCCTTATGATATTAGGGCTTTACAGTATCTCTATGGTGTTGCTGATTATCAACAAGGTGATACTATCTACAAATTTGACAAAATCGATCAATACTATATTGGTAACGACTTTTTTGGTAACAAAGACTCTAATGCAAAGCAAGCACTCTGGGATAGTTACGGTAATGATACCTTCGACCTCACTGGATTGGGCTCTAACAATTCTGGTTATAT
>JASJDF010000264.1 GCA_030065715.1 Xenococcaceae cyanobacterium MO_188.B19
ATACTGCTGATAACTGTTTGGTATCCCCAATGAGTATGACTCGGCTCTTGAGTGAATGGGCTTTTTCTAAAAGCTGTTGAGCCGAACGGGTAGAGATCATTCCTGCTTCATCTACTAGAATTACTTCTTGTTGGGTCAGTTGCTCTTTTGGTGTTAAAAGATAGCTGGCTAGGGTTTGAGAAGTAATACCGCTTTCATTTTGGAGTACAGAAGCAGCAGCAGCAGAAGGGGCTAGTCCGCGAATCAATTGCTTATCACCTACGGTCTCAGCAAAAGCTTTCATAGTATAGGTTTTACCCACACCTGCATTACCCTGAATTAAGATCACGCTGTCACGACTTGTGACCATCTGTTTTAAAGCATTAGCTTGTCCCTGATTGAGAGAGCGAGATTTGGAGACTGCTTCGGCTTGTTCTTGACTGGATAAGGGAATCTGGCTATTTATTCCTTCTTTGGCTAATTGGATAATCTTCTGTTCTCGACTCAGCACACTTTTGGTGGTTAATCGTCTATCATGAGTCGGTACAAATTCTTGATGTAGGGCGATTTCTGTTTGTATTTTCTCTGGGTCATATTTTCCTTGACTCTGACGCAAACACTCTCTTAGCAATTCATGGGGTTTAAAAGCTGAGTCACGCTCTGTTAGGTTTTCTGTGGCGTTACTAATCAGATTTTTTAAGCTATTGGAATAGGAAGGATTGTTATAGGTTCGCTCGAATAGATCGCGATGGTATTCAGTTGGTTTACTTATCTCAATTCCCGATTCTCTGGCTCTAGTTTGCCACTCTTCTAGCTGTTTGATTCTATCTTGGGGGTGATGGTGTTGTTTTTTTTCTTTACGAGTCTTGAGACATACTGCCTGTTTTTGTTCGGCAGTAGCACTACTACGAGTCAATCCCTGTTTGGCTAATTCTGCTTCTATTTGGTTACTGCGAGTGGAAAAAACCGCATCTAACTTTTCTTTATCTATTCCAGCTAATTCAAAGGTATGGTCACTCGTCCATTCTACTTGATAGCCTATTTGTTGTATTTGGCGTGCTAGTTCGTGGTCGTAATAAGCACCAATAGTTTTCTGTTGTTTGTAGAGTTGTTCATTAGCTACGGCTCGCCATTTTCCATCGGGACATTGGGTTTGATTGAGAATTACACAATGACTATGAAGTTGGGGGTCTTTATTGCGATTATCGTCATGGTGAAACACTGCTATCTGGGCTGTTTCACTCTGTAATAACTGTTTTTTACCTCGCTGTTTAGTTTGATAAAAGATACAGTTATTTTCCACATATTTCATCGTGGAACGAACGGCTGCTTGATGCGCTTCTAATATCTTTTGGTCTTGATAAACTAGGGCAGCGACGCTCACACTTTTTGGTGCGGATAGGGTGACATCTGTGCCTGGACGATTATAACGATGACTGGATTTTTTATATTGTTGTTGTTTTCTTAAAGGGTTTCCTTCTGGGTCTAGTGATGAGTAGGCATTCAAAAAGTCTTGTTCTTGAATTTGACCACTAAGTCCTTGAACATGAGCAGCTTTACCTAACCATTCCGCATTAGTAAAGCTCTCGCCCTGAGTGTAGTAATTCTCTTGGGCGTAGTCAAGGGGATTAGTATAACATCTACCTACACTAGCTACCATTTACAGGGATTTTATTTTTTCAAGTAGTTAGTTTTTAGTATTGTACTCTAAAAGGTACATAATGTGTGATTCTTTTACGGGAGATTTTACAATCTGGTCTAAACAGAAACTGCCCTACCGCGCCAAGCGGTAAATACCAAAATTTTCTTGTTTAGTCTAACCCTATACAGTGACTGTTCAGTTTAATGGTTGTATGAAGGATATTATTAGGAATGAGATAAGTAGATAGGAAACAGATGGATACAAATATTTCACCCCTTGAATTAGCTCTCCAGAAGAAGCTAGATAAACTCCAACCCAAAACAAAAACCCCTGGGTTTTTACGTTCGGTGATAGAGCGACAGTCAGTAAGAATTGATGCTGCTTTGGCAATGGGGTACAGTTATGATGAAATAGCTAAGATTTTTGCCGAACAGGGAATTAAATGTAAGGGATCGACGCTAAAGAAATATCATCTATCCGCTAAGAAGAAAGGAATTAAGGATTCCCCTATTCCTGAGTTACCAGAAGAGAAAAAATCAGACCAAGGTAGTTCAACTAAAACTCAAAAAAAATAACTCAAAAAACTAATAGAGAACAAAAAATAGTTAAGCTACCCAGCTACAAACAACATAATAAATGGAACTATCCATCTTCATATTTCTTTTTGACAGTAGGGATTGATAGAAGTGGTCATCAGAGTCACAATAGTTGCACCGCAATGAGGACAAACTACTTCCGACTCATCTTTTTCTCTTCTCTAGATAGGCTATTTGAGAGCCTAAGTGGTTATGTTCGTATGCCATTTCTCCAGTCCTACTAAATTTCCTTTTGGCTCTAAATGAGATGAATCAAAACACTTACTCACAGTATCAATGGCGAGAATAATACGTTGAAAATAATCTGGGCATTTCTTTAGCAATTCGTCGTAACAATTTTTTTGTCGTTGTTCTAATTCATTAACCAAATTAACTATTTGTTCAAAGTGAGTAAATCCTGGATGTGGTGCAGGAGAAAATTCTAAGTCAGCTAGGAATTGAAGTGACCAACTTATATTTTCATTTTTTGATGTATTTGGATTAATTTCATCCTTTTCTACCTCCAACGTTTCTGGGGATTTTGTAGGTGTCACTGGTGACACATCTATTGGGGGTGACGGTTCTAAGTCTTGTGATTGATGGCTTTGAGCGGATGTCACGAATGTCACTGACTTAGAATAATTATCGCACTTCTCTTGATTCTCCACTGGTGTAGATGAATTAGATTTATCTTGAATTGGAGTAGTAGGAGACGGATTATTTGGGGGATCGAATTTGGCTTTAAAACGCATTGAACGTCCATTTTTTTCTAATGTTCCCTTACCCATCTGCACCAGTTTGGTGATTAATTCAATTGTGTATGCACCTACACCGCGACCGACTTGTTTGGCACGACGACCAATGGCTTTGATACCCCGATAAAGGTCTCTGGGAGTCACGCCATCGGGGTTAGTAGTGGCAATATCCCACATTTTGAGCAGAATCGAACTGATGTTGTCAGAATCTGCTGTTTTTTCTTGAACTACAGTAAAAGCACTGCGGTAATAACGGCATACTTCTACTGCTCTTTCTAAAGTAGCTAACTGTAATTCTCCAAATGTGAGACTGGGATTGTAATAACATTCCACCAAATGTAATCCTAAAGCTATCCGTAGCAATTGAGTGGGCAGTTTACGCATCCAAGCGCGTACTGCGGGACAGGAACTCTGTTCTGCTTGTAATCCAATCTGCTCGACTAATTTGCTATACCGACGGTCTGCTTCGCAAGATAGTTTAATTGTTCTTATGGGTAATCGGTCGAGCCAATCATACAGTGGAGGCAAAATATCGCTTAACTGACAGTAGCCTTTAACTCGTTTAGCTGGAAATACTTGAGGAATGGCATAAAGAAACCGCGCTTGCAGTCCTTGAGCGTCGTGGGGGTCTTTAAAAGCCGTTCTAAATGCCCCTGGCTGAATTCCACCAGCTATACTTAAACGAGTTTCGGGAATTGAATAAGAATCGGTTTCTGCATTAACTCGGTCAATAAATGAACCCGAACCATCCCACATTTTGAGGAGGCACTCCAGCCCCTCGTTATCGCCCTTTTTACCTTGGAATTGCCCCAGAGACTTAAATAGTCCAGCTATCTCATCTCTAGCCCAAATAGACCCATTCTCGCGCTGCTCAGACAATCTTCGCATCACTGCTTGGATGGTAGCCACCTCAAACAGATATTTCCGTTCGGGAGCAGGAGGTTCTATTTCGGTATTGTCATCCTTGCCTTTGTTCTGGGTAATTTGTTTATATTCCTGGGTTTGTTCTAGCCAGCGTTTCTTTTCTTGGTGTTGTTTCTGTTTGAGATTGCCAAGAATCACGGATTCGGCGCGACTTTTCCCCGTGCCAGATTCCCCGACAATACAAGTCCAGGTGATAGCAGGAATTAAGTGAGATTCTACGTCTAAGCTGACTCTTTTTCCTGCTAATGACAGGACAGTGGGAAGAAAATACTGCCACAGGCTTACAGGGTCGATATTCAAAATAGCAGCATCGCGAGCGAAGGCATCTGCCAGAGGTTTTGGTAGGACTTTTTTAAAATCTAGGGTGGCGTTGTGCCAATCAATCAACCGATTGAGTTGCTCTGCATCTTCTGGTTGAATTTCATCCAGGTTAGTGCGAATTGCTGCTACCATCTGCCAGAAGGCTGCTTTACTGATTACAGAACGAGCTTGAATTGAGTCTAAGCGATCGCGTTCTGCATAGTCTGTTAATCCAGTTTTGAGAACATCGGTGACAGTAGTGACAGTTGCCTCAAAGCTTAGTAGTTCTAGCTTTGAAGTGTCACCAGGTTGAAAAGTGTCACCAGTGACAGTTGATTTTGGGGCAGCCCGCCGATGGGAATTGTTAGAGTTATTGTCGGGGTTATCCTGTAGATTTTTGTTAGCAAAGGGACTTTGCCATCCGTCTTGTTTTGCCATGTGTGCCAAAGTTCCTAAAGTGACACCACCACCAGTGGAAAATGACCGCCATTTCTTGGCACATTCACCTGATTTGTATTTAGGGGATTGGCTCGACCATTTGTCCCATTCACTCAGCAACTCTTCATCGATGGTGTGAAGTGCCATACCTACTGCCAACCATTCGTCATAGTTGTCAGCACGATGGTAGGACAGGGCATCGAGGTAGGATAGGGCATAGTCTTTGTCAGTCCACTTACAAAACTGGGATGCGTCGGAGCGTCGGAGCGTCGGAGCGTCGGAGAAACCAGCACAAGGTACTCCCCTGCCTCCTGCTTCCCCTGCTCCCTTGCCCCCTTGCTCAATGAGCATTTGCTTAATAATCCAATCAGGAGCAATCGCTATTTCGGTTTCGTCTATGGCGCAACCATCAACCCAGCGATACTCGCCAGTAGTGGGATGAACCGAAGGAGGAAGAACGGATTGGAGATTAGACCAACGAAATTCTAGTTGTTCGGCTTTGCCATCATCGCCGATTGCACCCGTTTTGATTTTTTTAGTTTTAATCGAATCTTTGTGCTGTTCTGGAATTAGAAACAAGTATTGGCAGCGTCCAGGGCGATCGCTTGTAAAGGCTACGGTGTTTGGTAAAGGTTGACCTCCAGACAGTTCATTGATTTTACGGCACGCAGAAGCCCCATCTTGGTCTAGTGCCATGAGATAATGAGTGTTACCCTCAATGGTCATCTCTCGACCCGTAATAAGCCCAAATCCGAGGGGCTGAATTTTTTGAATTTTACCTTTGATGGGAACGGATACCCCCCCATCAGAGATTGCCTCAATAAGTTGGGAGGCAGTAAACGGACGCTGTTGCCAGCGATCTCCCAGGGGTTGTTTGTTGTTACCTATTGGCACAAGGGAGAGATCTAGCCTGGTCGCAATAATGCGTTTTAGTCCGTCGATGAGTTTTTGTTTTTTAGAGATGAGATGAACTGATTGAAAAGTGGTCATCTAGCATAGGGAGATTTAGTAATTAACGAATCATGCCAGAGATTGAAAATTCGTGTTTGGAGTTGGATCTATATTGATCTAAATATATATTTATCAGGCTTGTTCTAAAACGCTGTATCTATTGCTGTATATAGATTGTAAAAATGAGTTTGTGGCAGTACTCTAGAAAGTTTGTGGCAGTACTCTAGAGAGTTTGTGGCAGTACTCTAGAGAGTTTGTTCTAAAGCTTAAAGCCATACACAGAAAGCTTTTAAAGCCTAATTTTTCAATTATTTTTTTTAGAACAAAAATTTAGAACATTAGAACAGTTCCCCATACATTTTCGACCAAATTAACTTGCGAAAACCCAGGAAATTTTAGAACATTAATTGAGGTGGTTAAATTCAGTGAATATCCAAGATTTTTTTAATTTTGCAAAACTGCTTGGAATTTGGAGTTCGATCTCCCCGCTCAAACATAGAGATGTAACGTTGCGATACTCCTAATAATCCCGCTAACTTGGCTTGACTCCAGCCTTTGGCTTTTCGAGCATTTTTGATTTGAGTCCCTGTTAATGGAATGGCTCGCGCTGTTGACTCTTTTACAATTTTTTTAACTGAGTTGAGTTTTGCTTGAATCTGCTGAGGTTTGGTGTTAGCACCCAAGAGTTCTGGAATAGGTGCAGGAGGATGAATAGTAATTTTAGCAGCGAGTAACTGACTGAAGTATCCTCGTGGTTTTCTGGCTTTGCTATTAGGACGCAGTTCCTTTGGATAGGAGGTTGGGCAAAACTCAATTTGAAATGCTCTTTTTAGCTCTGATAATACTTTTAAGGCATGATTCCAGCGATTAGTCAGCTTACGAGCTTTGTCTCGGTTATCCAAAGCTTCGTTGATAACTGTTTTTGGTAAAAGTGCTTCGAGTAGGGTTTGTACTTTGTAAGTACCACTTATATGAAATCTACTTTCTACTGTTAAATGAAGTCCTAATCGTAACGCCAAATCATCGTGGTAAGGATCGATTTTTAAAATATCTTGAGCTAAATAACCAAATTGATACAAAGCTTTTTTGGCTTCGCATCCTGCTCTGTTTAGAAAAGCATCAGTCCAAAGTCCAGGTCTGACTGTGATGTAAACATCAGTAGGTTCGTCTATTTTTTGTTCTAGATTAAGCTGTCCACTTCTAACATCTATATAGGTTTCCCATATACGGGAGGTTTGTACGCTGCATGAAACTTTATTGTTACCCCGTCCTTCAACCCAAGTAGCTTGAATAGTGAGACATCCCAAAGCAAATGCTAATTTAGATATTTCTTTGAGTTTTTGGGTGTTCTTTAAGTCCGTGCGTTTATCCCAGCCAAGTTCACTGATTATGTCATTAGCAGAAAGCGTAAACTTACTCTCCCAAGGTTTCTCCTGTCGCATAGTATGGGCAGCGAAGAGTAAGTGTAATTTTGCGGTGTTTGTGCCAAATTTATCAATAATTTGTAAAGCTTCTTCCCAAGGTAGGAGAGATATGTCACCAGGGTTAGTAATGTAATGCTCGATAATGTTGCTGGATTTTCCTTTGGCTCGATGTAGGAAGGAGGCTAGTCCTGAAGGGTCTTCTGACCATAAATCTTTTCTTAATTGGGCGTGGAGACTAGACACTATTGGTGCAGAGGTAGCAGTAGGAGTAAAATACTCATCTTTTCGATACAGAGTCGGTTCTATTATCGGTAAATCTGGAATTTTCTTGACTTCCATCGTATCACCAGATTTAATAGTTGTTTTCTTTTGTATCGAAGCTGACTCTTCTTTTTTCATCTCTGTAAACTATTAAGTTTTAGTAGTCACCAATTAATTATTACTCGATAAATCGAGTAATGCTCCCCGATTAACCCAAACAGTCTATTTTAGTTTATCTTCTTGGGTAAAAAGACAATCAAAAGTATTTGTTATTGTAAATTTTCTTAAATTATATGGATGCTAATACTTTCTGCGAAAGATGGTTTGAAATAGACAAGTTGACTAAAGAAGAGAAAGAGAAAGCGAAGAGGGTCTGGGGATATAGAGCCAAGTGTGTCAGGCTTCTTAGTGCTGTCTTGAAGAAACCGACTAACACTGTTGATAAATGGGGTTCGCGGTTTGAAAAAATGCCAAAAGATATGGAGTCTTCCTTATTCTATGCTGATTCTATTAGACTCCTAATTAAGACTATGCCCCAAGACTTACTCTATCTCTACTTGGAAAAAAATCAAATCTAAATAATACTCGAATAAAAGAGTATAATAAAGAGAAAGAAGTAAATAAAACTATTTGGGTATGGGAGGAAAAGTTTAATGACAACTGTTTCAATTCAGTTACCAGAAACCGTTTTTTCTGCTCTGCGAAAAAATCCTCATGAATTTGTTCAAGAAATGAGAATTGCAGCAGCAGTAAAATGGTACGAATTAGGGGAAATTTCTCAAGGAAAGGCA
>JASJDF010000265.1 GCA_030065715.1 Xenococcaceae cyanobacterium MO_188.B19
AAATATAGTGTTTTAGGAAAACTAGTGGCTACCACTATTGATTTGTGGATAGATGCAACTAGCGAATTTATATCTCGCTTGACTAAAGACTGGGTACAAATCGAACAAAGTTTTTCCCCAAAACAAGCTTTGAAACAAGTAACAGAAATTAAAACGGGCTTATCAGACCCTCATAACGGTAGAAGGTCAGTAATGATTCTCACCTTTGATACGGGAATGAAATTAGTCTATAAGCCTAAAGATTTAGCTATTGAGGCTGCTTTCTTTCAATTTTTAGATTGGTTCAACCAGCAAGGACAATTATTACCTTTTAAAGTTATTCAAGTTCTCAATTATGGTAGTCACGGATGGGTTGAATATGTAGAATCATTACCTTGTAACAATGAGAAAGAAGTGCAAGGTTTTTATCAAAGGTCGGGAATGCTACTATGTCTGATTCAAATTTTAGAAGGAACAGATTGTCACTACGATAATTTGATTGCTAACGGCGAACAACCTGTATTAATTGATACCGAAACCCTGTTACATCCTCACAATAAAACTCCTGATGCTATTGATAGAAGCAAAGTCCAGATTTTAGCCAATAAAAAACTGACAGAATCGCCATTACGGACTCTAATGTTACCTCAATGGGGCTTATCCGCTAACGACGATCTAAATATGGATCTTAGTGGCTTAGGAGGAAGAGATGAACAAAAAGAATTAACTTTGAAATGGAAAAATATTAACACTGATGGGATGAATCTTGAAACCGAGCTTGTGACGGTTAAAGAAGGTAATGCACCAACTCTAAATCAAACGCCTCTGACTCCAGACAAGTACTTAGCACACTTGATCTTAGGATTCGAACAAATGTATCGGTTTTTATCAAACTCAAAGGATATTTTATTAGCTCCCAATAGTCCTCTAACTATCTTTGCCAATCTCAAAGTAAGATATTTATTTCGCACTACCAGAACTTATGACTCGATTCTTCATGATTCTTTTACCCCCGAGTTATTACAGTCTGGAATTGACCGCAGTATCGCTCTTGATGTTTTAAGTCGAGCTTTTTTATTACAAGAAGCAAAACCCGATTTTTGGGATATTCTAGAGGCTGAGTTGCAGGCAATGGAAGGGTTAGATATTCCCTTTTTCTCGGTCAAAACTTCTGAGACTAGTTTAAAGTTATCCACTGGTGTAGTGATACCAAACCTATTTGAAGAGCCTAGTTATCAACGAGTAATTACCAGAATTAAATCTTTGAGTGAACAAGACTTAAAGGAACAATTAGAAATTATTAGAGGTTCTTTTTGTGCCAGGTTTATGAAACAACCTGAAATGAATAACTCTGGCAATCAAGATGATCTTGAGTTGTTATCAGAATACACCTCTTTAACTTCAGAACAGTTAGTCCAAGAATCTATCAACATAGGTCAAGAACTAAAACAATGGGCTATTGATGCTGAAGATAGTGTAACGTGGATTGGCTTGGGACTAAGGGGAGATTCCCAAAGTTTTCAGCTTCAGAGTTTGAGTCACAATTTATATGATGGTAGTTCGGGTGTAGCTCTGTTTTTAGCAGCCTTAGCCAAAGTTACGGGTAATTCAGATTGGCGGGATTTAGCTTTAAAAACCTTGCATCCTCTACGCTATCAGCTTCAGAATATGACTCCCCAAGCTATTAAACAATTAAAAAGATTGGGTATTAGTGGAGCTACTGGTTTAGGTTCAATTGTTTATGCCCTAGTGCAAATTAGTGATTTACTTGATGAGCCAGATTTAATTGTAAATGCTAAAAAAATAGCTAGTTTAATTACTTTAGACTTAATTGCTGCTGATCGCACTTTTAATATTATCGGTGGTGCAGCAGGAACAATTTTAGCCTGTTTAAAATTATCGGAATTTGAACCATCCGCTTTAGGTAAAGCCATAGCCTGTGGAGAGCATCTACTAATGTTAGTTTCGTCTCAACAGTTAAATGTTATAGCTGATGGGGAGACAGGGAGACAGGGGGACAGGGAGATATTTTCTGTAAATTCATCAGATAAACTTGCTCTAAAAATAGGATTTGCTCAAGGTTTAGCAGGAATAGCCTATGCTTTATTGAAGTTATTTGCTGTAACTCAAGATAAAAGATTTTTAGAAGGTGCAGAAAAAGCGATCGCTTATGAGCAGAATTATGTTACAAATATAGAAGCTCTAGCCCATCACAATAGTTGGGCGAGTGGTTTTGCTGGTATCGCCTTAGGACGTTTAGGTAGTTTGTCTATTTTAGACAGCAAAGCAATTAGGAAAGATATCATTTCTGCCTTAGATATAACCCAAAAACATTGTTTAGAAGACATTGATAATCTTGCTTGGGGAAATTTGGGAAGGCTCGAAACTCTCCTTGTCGCCTCGGAAAAATTGAATCGTCCCGACTTATTACATTTTGGACTTCAAGCCACAACTTATCTAGTTAAACAAGCTCAAGCCAGAGGCAGATTTAATCTTGTTTCTAGTTCAGTACCTTTTGCTTACAATCCTGGCTTTTTTCAGGGGACTACTGGTATTGGTTATCAATTATTGAGAATGGCTTATCCTCAGTTATTACCTTCAGTTTTGTTGTGGAATTAATCAGTAAAAATGAAAAAACTCCAATTTAAACCTCATTTTCAAGTTGAAGTAGTTCAACCTAACACGGTATATCTTTTGACTGAAGAATCTGCCGTTGCTCTTACTGGAAATCTTTACTATCAACTAGCTCCCCTTTTGGATGGTAAGCATACTGTAAGCGAGATTGTGGCTCATCTCCAAGAACAATTTGACTTTAGCAGTATTTACTACGCCATTAATAAACTTAAAGATAAAAACTATCTCACAGAAAACTTTGACCAACAGCCTCGTCAAATATCTGCTTTCTGGAGTTCTTTGAATTTAGATCCAAAAGTAGCTTTTCAAAGGTTACAAAAAGCTTCTGTTTCAATTACTAGTTATGGTGATGTTCCAACAGAATATTTAGCTACTACTCTCAAATCTTTGGGGGTTCAAATAGTACCAAGTTCCAAAATTTTTACTACCAATAAATCTCTTAATCTCCAAGTATCCCCGTCTCCCCGTCAATCTTATGCAGCAACAATAAAGGAAAACGGTATCAGAAACTCCCCTCTACCCAATACGGATACTAAATCTTTAGCCGTTGTCTTAACCGATGATTATCTGCGCCCAGAGCTAGCCGAATTTAACCAAAAAGCTCTAGATAATAATATTTCTTGGCTATTAATTAAGCCTGTGGGTATAAAAATCTGGATTGGTTCTATTTTTGAACCAGGTAAAACGGGATGTTGGCAATGTCTAGCGCAACGTCTGCAAAGTAATCAAGAAGTATTAAGTACGATTCAACAACAGCAAGGTAAGTACAAAAATATTAGTACATACCAGGCTCATTTATTTTCCACCTTACAAACTGGGATAAATTTAGCTGCTACAGAAATTTTGAAATGGCTAGTTAGAGATCGAGACAAGCCTGATGATTTGTTTCCCACCTTAGCAGGAAAGATTATTACTCTCAATGTCTCTAACTTAGATTTAAAAACCCATATACTTACCAAACGCCCTCAATGTCCTGTATGCGGTGATAAAAATCATACCTCTCACCAAACCTCTAAAATCACCCTTACCAATCGCAAAAAGCAATTTACTGTGGATGGAGGACATAGAATTCTCTCTCCCCAAGAAACTTTGGAACGTTGGCAACATCATATTAGTCCGATTACAGGGATTGTTAGTTCTTTAGTAAGGACTTCTGAGCCAGGAGCAAACCATAGTTATTTGGCTGTTCATAACTTTGGCAAAGCTAAAGATATCAATAGTTTACGGCACAATCTACATAATAAAGCAGCAGGAAAGGGCAGAACTAAATCCCAAGCAAAAGCCAGTGGTTTTTGTGAAGCGATTGAACGTTATTCGGGATTGTTTCAAGGAGATGAACCAAGAAAGCTACATACATATAATCAGTTAGGCAATACTGGGATTCATCCTGAAAGCTGTTTGCAATTTAGTCACCATCAATATCAAAATCGGGAAATTCTGAATCAAAAATATGCAGGAGTAGATTTTATTCCCCAACCTTTTCAGGAAGACAAAGCAATTGAATGGACTCCTATATGGTCATTAACAGAGCAAACTGTTAAATATATGAGTACGGCTCTTTGTTATTACAAGTATCCTCTTCCCCAAAATCATTTGTTTGGGTTTGCCACTTCTAATGGTAATGCTGCGGGTAATGCCGTAGAAGAAGCTATCCTTCAAGGTTTTATGGAATTAGTAGAACGAGATAGTGTTGCACTATGGTGGTACAATCGCTTGCAACGTCCTGCTGTAGATTTAGAGAGTTTTCAAGACCCCTATTTACAAGAGTTACAAACCTATTATCACCAGCGAGGACGAGAATTTTGGGTACTAGATTTAACCAGTGATTTAACTGTTCCTGTCTTTGCTGCTATTTCTCGTTGCATTCAGGGAAAAGAATTAATTGTGGCTGGTTATGGAGCGCATTTAGACCCCAAAATTGCCCTAATGCGTGCTGTCACCGAAATGAACCAATTTTTATCACGGGTGGAAATGCAATATCCCCATCGTTTAGAAGCAGGATTGCATCAATGGTTAACTTATGCCAATTTAGCAAATCAACCTTATCTTGCTCCTAATACTCAAACTACGCCTAAAGTTTATCAAGATTATCCCCAATGGTGGAGCGACGATCTAAAACAAGATGTGTTAAGCTGTATTGCGATCGCAAAAAAGCAAAATTTAGAAAGTCTAGTACTCAATCAAACTCGCCCCGACATCGGATTAAACGTAGTCAAAGTCATAGTTCCTGGCTTGAGACACTTCTTACCCCGCCTTGCCCCTGGCAGACTTTACAATGTGCCAGTCAAAATGGGTTGGCTAACTACACCTTTAACAGAAAACCAAATGAACCCCATTGCCATGCCTTTTTAATATTTATTGTTAGTTGTTAGTCCTAAAGGATTCCTAAAGGATACACCTTCGGATATGGTTAGTAGTTAGTGGTTAATTTCTAGTGATAAATGTTAAATGTTAAATGTTAAATACTTTTATTCTTTCTCTTAATCCTAAAGTTAGTTACTTACCAGAAAATGACAAGATTGTCTTACAATTTCGTGATCGCAAATTAACCTTTAAACAACCTACAATTGGCTTCAGACTAGCATTAAATAGTTTAAAAGTTGGGAAAGGAGTTACTAAAAAAGAACTTATTAATCTTGTACAACAAGAAGATGGTATATGCGGACTATTTACTTTTAATTCCTATCTCCAAAAACTAATTAGTCTCGGTTGGATTTATCATAGTATAGATAGTTTAACTACTGCTATACCTCTAGCTGAAGATTATGAGTTTTTAATGCCTACTATTGATTGGCAAAAAACATCTTTTACCTTGTCTCGGTTTGCCTATCTCCATCAAGTAAATGGGCAAATGATCTTAGAATCTCCTTTATCTAAAGCCCAAGTTTTATTACATAGTGGGCATAGTTTAGCTATTATTGCTAAGTTGGCACAACCTCAAACGTACACAAGTCTATTGCAAGAATTTTCCACATTAAACGAAGCAAAAATTAAACTATTTCTTAACTTACTAGTTGCTACTCAGACGGTGAATGATAGTTCTGAATCCCAATTAGAAGACACTTTAGCTCAGTGGGATTTTCACGATTTGCTCTTTCATAGCCGTAGTCGTAAAGGAAGACATAATCAACCAACAGGAGCAACTTATCGTTTTCAAGGAAAAATTCAACCTTTACCTGCGGTAAAGTCATCAATTTCATCAAAGATAATTAAACTCTATCAACCAAATATTAAAAGGCTTAAAACCAAAGATATTAGTTTAACAGAAGCTTTAGAAACTAGACGTTCAATCAGAAATTATGCTCAAATTCCTATCAATGCTAAGGAAATAGGGGAATTTCTCTATCGTACTGCCAGAGTCAAACAGATAATCAAATCAAAACAAGGCGAATATACCAGTCGTCCCTATCCTTCTGGTGGCGGACTGTATGAATTAGAATTGTATCCCCTGATTCATAATTGCCAAGGCATTAACTCAGGATTTTATCATTACGATCCTCTAGCTCATCAATTGTGTCTGCTTTCAGAATTAAATCAAGACACTGAAAAAATGTTAAAAGATGCTTGGCTTGCTAGTGGAAAACACAATCAACCTCAAATTTTAATTAGTATTGCAGCTAGATTTACTAGACTTTCTTGGAAATATGAATCAATTGCCTACTCTCTCATACTCAAGCACGTAGGTGTTTTATATCAAACTATGTATTTAGTCGCCACTGCTATGAATTTAGCTCCCTGTGCTTTGGGTTCGGGTAATGCGGATCTTTTTACCAAAGTAGCAGCAACTAATTATTATGCAGAGTCTTCTGTTGGAGAATTTATACTGGGAAGTAATCCTATAGTGAAATAAAAACCAAGGATTGATTATTGCCAAAAGAGATAATTAAAAAATAAAAATTGGGAAAATTAAATCTAGATAGATAATTATTTTTTCCTAATTAATGACCCTATATAAAAACAAATATCGTATAGAATCTGCACGCTGTCCACAGTGGGACTATACCTCCAACGGACATTATTTTGTCACAATTTGTACTCATAACCGCCAACACTTTTTTGGTAATGTGATTGTAGGAAAAATGCAATTATCAGATATAGGCGTAATTGTTGCCCAGGAATGGCAAAAAACCCCCCACATTCGCCCTAACGTTCAATTAGATGAATGGGTGGTGATGCCCAATCATTTCCACGGAATTATCATTATCAATAATCCCGAAGAGACGTTCCGTCGGAACGTCTCTAATACCAAAAATGAAACCACCCAACCAGAAACCAATAATAAATCACGATTAAAACCAAATTCCTTAGGTTCAATTATCGGTCAATTCAAATCTGTCTGCACCAAACAAATTAGAAAAATAGGATTTACAGATTTTTGCTGGCAAACTAGATTTCACGACCATATTATTAGAGACGAAAAATCATTACAAAGAGTTCGCCAATATATTATCAATAACCCTGCTAAATGGGAATTAGATAGAAATAATCGCACGAATATTAGAGATGTTCCCATGAAAAGTCTCTAATATCAAATCACTCTAAATATGCTGTACATCAATCTCCGTGTCTCGGTGTCTCCGTGTCTCGCCATCAATCATCTGTAGCAAACTTAAAGGGAAATGATATAATACTCTAATAAAATGAAAAGTTTACCATTTTCCTTTTGGTGTCATTTTGATAGTTGCATTAAATGATGGACCTAAAAGAACAGCAGGAGTGCAAGCACCACCAGCAACGCTTTCTAATTCTTCTTCACTAAGTTCATCGCTAGTATCATTATTTTGAAATTCATTTTGGCGTTTTTCAATTTCTGATGCTAGTTCTTCTGGTGTAAAGTCATAGCCATATTTAGCAGCTAATTCCGTAGCAGCTTGGCAGTCATTTTCTGCTTCCATCACCTGAGCTAATTCCGCTTGCAGTTGTTGGTCTTCGCCAACTTTAGTTAAAAATTGATTGACTGCTTCGATAGTCATGTGGAAAATCTCCTAAAAGTTGTAATTCAATGTTTAAAAAACTTACTTTGAACAAGAGAATGTGAAAAAATTTAGTTACTTTTGCCCTGAAAACTCTAAATTTAAGTAATTAAGGCAGTTTAGTAGCCCAAAATTCCACTTCTCTTATCGTTTTATTTGGCAGTTGATTGAGCGAAGATAACTATAGAGTTACCACTTACCTCTTTTAATACCAGCAGCAACAGAAACGCTTACTGCACCAATAACAGCAGGAGTGCAAGCACCACCAGCAACTGCTTCTAATTCTTCTTCACTGAGTTCATTCTCACTTTGCTTACTTTGAAATTCACTCTGGCGATTTTGAATTTCTGACCACAATTCATCGGGAGTAAAGTCATAGCCATATTTAGCAGCTAATTCCGTAGCAGCTTG
>JASJDF010000266.1 GCA_030065715.1 Xenococcaceae cyanobacterium MO_188.B19
CCTTCGGTCTTATTTACCAGTTCCCCAGACCAAGTATTAATTTCCAGAATTTGTCCTTCAATCGGCGACTTGACGTAAGCTAATTCCAAATCCGCTTGCGCTTTCTTTACCACAGCTTCAGCAACTTCTAATTCTGCTTGCGCGACGGACACATCTACATCTCGAACTTCTGCGATCGCTTGAAAACTCGCTTCGGCTTGACTAATTTGCTTGGTTAAAGTTTTTTTAGTTCGGGCTAAGTTAGCTTCAGCTTCGCTAATTTGTTGGGTTAGAGTTTCTTTAATTTCAATTAAATTAACTTCTGCTGCTGTTAATTGTTTTTGAGTAGTTTCTTGCAGCAAACAAACTCGGTCTCTGGCGGAAGCAGCGATCGCCCCATCTGCTAGTAAAAATTCATATCGCTGACACTCTTTAGTGGCATTGACTAATTCAGCCTTGAGCCTGTCAATATCTGCCTGTTGGGAATTTGTTTGTCCTTGTAGTTGAGCTTTTAAATTAGCAATACTAGCAGTTTGGCTATTAATCTGTCCGACTAATTCAGCTTGGATCTCTTGAAATTTAGCATTTTGGGCTGCGATATCCCCTTTCTTGGCTCCCGCTTTCACTTGAGCTAAACGAGCCCGATTTGCTAGTACTTGCTTTTGAGCTTGTTCGAGAATAGCCTGGAGGCGCGGTCTATCATCAAGAATAGCAATAGTTTGACCCTTAGTAATATATTCTCCTCTTGTAACTAATAGTTGTTCGACTCTTGCACCTTCCCGAAAACCTGATGCGGACACCTTAATTACTTCCCCTTGAGGTTCTAAATAACCAATTGCTGCAACAACTTTAGGAAGTACCTGAGTTTCATAAGCTGCCTCCGAACCACTTTGATCAATTTGCCTAGCAGCAAAATAGTAGGCTAAGGATGTTCCAGCAAAAAGGATGAGAATTATTAAGGAAGCTATGGTCAAGCGACCTTTTGGCTTGGCGAGTAACTCATATTTCACGGTGACCTCCTCTCAACTCTCATCCTTTGGATAGAGAGCGGGCTTCCCTACCCCCGACGCTCTAATTCCCGCTATTATCTACTTCTTCCAAAATAGTAAGGCTAGAGCTTTTTCCAGTTGTTTTTTGAGCAAGCCACTAGCACTATTTTTTAGTTTAAGTTCATCTTCTAATAAAATTTCTTCACTAGTTGATTGATGACTAGGTAGCTTGGGAGCTCCAGGAATTCCTGCTGAAGTAATCAAAGGGGTGGTTTCTGGAACTGGGTTCCAAGTTTCAGGAATGCTAGTTTTCTTGGGTTCAGGGCTAGAATTTTGCCAAGGATCGGCAATATTTTGCTTGTTCAAACTTGAATTTGGTTGATCGGTTGACTTTTTCGCATTATTCGGGAACATGATTCTCATCTCCTAGGTTTTATTCTCTTAACTGAATTTCCCTCTCTTATTTCTCGTCACTTCTCTCACTAATTATTCGTACTGATGTATGTGAAATTGATTCATTCTTTGGTTACTTTGCTCTAAAACTTTTTGCCGATAATCTTCTAGTTCTTGAACTGTGGCATCAAGTTGTTCTTGCAAATGATCAAGTTTACTAATTCGACTTCTCAAACCATTAAGATCTTTCTTAAGCAAACCAGTCTGATGTTTCTCAATCTCTCCCCTAGGACCATAAAGTCGATATTCTCTTTCCCATTTGTCAAATTGATCTCTCCAGTAACAAATTAATTTAGAAAGATCTTTATTTCTTTCCATAAAATCACCTCCTAAAAGTTAAATATATAACTTATACATTGAAACAAAAAACTAAGATTGGAGGGAATAGGGAAGAAATAGAATATGAGTTTTATAACTTTTTTTAACAAATAATAATTACTAAAGAAAACTCTCAAACCCTCACCCCCTCTCCCTGTCTTCGCGTCCCTGTGTCAACCATAAATAAGCAATTAAATGATGAATAGCTTATTATTGGTGGATGATCACTGGTGTACCAATTTTTGCCCAATCAAATAACCATTCAGCATTACTCAAAGGAAGATTAATGCAACCATGACTCATGGGACGTCCAAAATTGTTGTGCCAATATGCACCATGGATAGCATAACCACGGTCAAAGTACAGTACGTTTGGAACATCGGGTACATCATAATCTGCACCACGCATTCTATCTTGGGGATATTTTCTTTGAATTTTGTAAACCCCTGCATAAGTAGGTGTTTCGGCTTTACCCGTAGAAATTACCGCAGTAAAAGTTTGGTTTTTGCCTGACCAGGCAAACAAATGTTGGTCAGAAAGATCAATTTCAATCCAATTTGAACCTGATCGCTTAAGATTGTCAATTGTTTGGGCAACTGTGTTTTTTGGTGCTGGATTAGCTACTACTGCATCAGATAGCTCAGATGTCATCGTGGTTAGAGTTGCAATTAGAATAGCTAAATAAGCGACCTTACTCTTGAAAAAAGCTCTTTTTCATCCTTTTTCACCTCCTATATTAATTTAATTTTTATCAGAACTAAGATATATTCGGCGTTCATTTTCGCTAACAGTTTGAGTTTCGATAATTTTGCCAGTAACTTGAGTGCCGTCTTCAAGATTGACTACTAAGTTTTCTCCAGGAACAATAATGGGACATTCTCCTTCTACTTCTTCCCATCTGAGAAATACTCCATCTAAAAAGTAATCAAAGATGCAGAAATATCTATCGTCTTTTGTAGTACCAGTATTCATGATGTTTCTACTCCTACAATCTAGAGACTCAGCTCGCTTCTTGCTTATAAGTTTGCTCTGATCCACTCCCTATTACTGAAATCGCGACCACGCAGTGCCAGGCTTTGCCTGCTCTCTCAAAGCCTATCTTGCTAATAAAATATCTAACTTCATCGTTTATATTGATGATTAAGTTGATAAAAGAAAATAAGCATTTTGATTTAAGTTAAGTTAGGGGTCTATATCTTTAAGATTAAGGTAAAAGTTTGAGAAACCTGTGAAGAAGTCTGGCAATTTTTCAGCAAAATTATTCTTAAGTTAGTCCTTAGTAAAAAATTAAAAATGTATGGATATTTATGATGAGTGAAAATACGCGATCGCTATTTTTTATTTTTACCAGTTAAATACCTAAGCAGAATTAATGCTGAATAATACTATACGTCACAAATTCCTCAAATTATTTATATAGTCTAAAATGAAGAATATAAATTGAGTGAAAATCATCCTAATGTGATGAGTTTAAAGGATAAGTATCTGTATCTAATTTAAACCTATTGTCTATAGATCCAATTCTGAAGCTTCTGATTTCAAAATAGAGCAAAATACCACTTATTTTTAGATTATTTTGCCTTACTATCACAAAAATTTCTGATAGTGGGTAGGAGGAAATTGTGACAAATTCCCAGTACGTACCTGATAAGCCTAAAACTACCGTAGAACAATTTGAGGTAGAGCGTAAGCAAATGGTAGAGACTCAACTACGCGATCGCCAAATCGAAGATCAAAGAGTTTTAGCAGCCATGTCTAAAGTACCTCGCCATGAATTTCTTGACTCTTGGTGTCAAGATTTTGCTTATAGCGATCGCCCTTTACCAATCCCCCATCACCAAACTATTTCTCAGCCCTACATCGTCGCCTACATGACTCAAGCTGCCAATATTGCTCCTAGTGATAGGGTATTAGAAATTGGTACTGGTTGTGGTTATCAAGCAGCAATACTAGCAGAGATAGCTAAACAAGTCTATTCCGTTGAGATTATCCCCCAATTATCCCAACAAGCCAGTCAAACCCTCAGTAAATTAGGTTACAAGAACATTCAATTCAAGATTGGGGATGGTTACCAAGGCTGGGTAGAACACGCTCCTTACGATGCAATTATCGTCACTGCTGCTCCCGAATATATTCCTCATGCTTTAATCAAACAGCTCAAGATTAACGGTACGATGGTTATTCCTGTGGGTAAGTGGTATCAAGATATAGTTGTGCTAACCAAAAAAGAAAACGACATAGTTCTCGAAAAAACTATTCCTGTTCGTTTTGTCCCTATGAAAAAGAAATTCTAATGTTCAAAATGGATATCTTCCAAGTAGATTCATTGGTATAAACTACTTTACTTAGTGGCGCAAGTAATTTGATTGAGCAACCATAAATCATCTGTGCGAATTCTAGTAAAACCAACAGCACCCATCAAAGCATCAACACTCCCTTCTGCATAGTCTTTGATATAGGGCTCTTCAAAAACTTCTGTGAGCCAAGATATCTGGCGGATAGTTTTTTGATTGCCATCCAATATCAGAATTTGTCCCGCTGGGGTTAACAGGCGAAAACACTCTTCAAGTATTGCTTGAGCAATATATGGAGGAGTTTCATGAAATAACAAACTGGCTGTAATTAAGTCAAACTGTTGATCATCCAGTTGTGTCTCTTCTGCTAAACTATGTAGCCACTGAATTTTAAGATTTGCCTGTTTCGCTTTTCTTTCTGCGATCGCTAACATATAAGGAGATAAGTCTAAACCAGTAACTTTGGCATTAGGAAAAGCTTGTTGCAACATGATAGTTGTTGAGCCAGTACCACAACCCATATCTAGAATATTTTGGGGTTTCCCATCGATAGCAGCAATGAGTTCTTGGCGAATCCAAGTTTCATTAGGAGGAAGCACATATTGGGTGATGGGGTCGTAAGTTACCGCAGCATCAGCAGTCAGATAACCTCCTTTGATGCCGTGGAAATTTTGAGAGATATAGTAATCAGGATAAACTAGATCGGGATTAGATAATCTTTTGTATTCTTTTTGCCAATCAACTGTCTCATAAAGTTCTTTCAGAGGTTTTTCATCTACCAGTAATTGAAAGATAGGTTGGAGAAACCTTTCCCAAATAGTGTTTTGAGCTGTTGGCATATTTGACCCTGTAATTTAATCTAGCCAGATAGATTTTAACTATTATGAGATTGATCCATCTTCTCGTTCATTCTTTTCTAGATTCTCATTCCAATTTTTGGCTAGGGTAATTAAATCTGATGGCATCATCACTAAAGTAGTTGTATTGTTCTCTGCACCAATTTCCGTAAGCATTTGCAGTCTTCTTAATTCTAAAGCTGCGGGACTTTTCATAATTCTTTCCGCTGCTTCTGTCAATTTAATCGAGGCTTCATCTTCTGCCGATGCTTTGATTAAGCGAGCGCGTTTTTCTCTAACTGCTTCTGCCTCCTTCGCCATTGCTCTTTGCATTCCAGACGGAATTTCCACATCCTTAATTTCTACTCTTTCAATGTCAATGCCCCAAGGTTCAGTTATTTCATCGACAATTTCTTGAACCTTAAAATTAATTTTGTCTCTTTTTTGCAAGATGTCATCCAGAATGTTTTGACCTACCACATTCCTGAGGGTAGTCATGGATGCTTGATAAACTGCCATTTGATAATTCTCTACTCTATTGATTGCCTTATTCGGATCGATAACACGATAAAACAAAACCGCATTGACTTTGATCGTTACACTGTCTGCTGTAACAGCTTCTTGAGGTGCAATATCAACAGTTTTGGTACGAATATCCACTTTTGCTTTTTGGTCGATTATGGGAATAATCCAATACATACCTGGTCCCTTAATTCCCTTGACACGACCTAGCCTAAAGATTACTCCCCTTTCATATTCTCGGTCGATTTTTAATCCTGCTCCCCCCGACGCAATAACTAGAGCAGCGAAGATAACTAGTACCGTTTCCATAATGAGCTTTGAAATTATCTCTGAATAACTTCATTCTACTTAATTTGTTCTTGTCGAAAACCTAAGGACTATCAAGAGCAAAAAAAATTCTTCTCAAGAAAGAAACAAAGACATACTTTTAAAAACCAATTTGTTTCCTTTAATTGCTACTAGGCTATGATGATGTCGTTTAAGATTTTAAGAACTCCTGGATTACCTTTTAAGTAATCGGAAATAGTATTAGTATCTAATAGATACATCATAATTCTAAGTCCCGATCAAATCTTGTTAATTCCTCTCTTTCAATTTCTAAATTACCTCCTTTTTCATTAATCCAATAAACTTACGCTTACGACAATGAACAGTCATTAACTTGGTGCGATAATCTAACCATTCTTGTTTTCTATTACTACTAATGTAAGCATTACGGGCTTTTTTGAGCCACTCTATCGCATTTTCATAGTATTTAGCTTTTCCTTCTTTCATAATCGATTCAGCGCGAGGACAAGCATTACTGATTACCCAATCAGGATGAGTATTAATTGCTGCATCCATCACTTTATGTACTAGGCTTTGTTCGTAATAAGCCAAATTATTAACAAGAGAAATTGCTTTTTCGATTAAGCCTTCATACAAGTAAATATCAATTTTGGCTTCTTTGACTCTCCAGCCATCACTTTTAGCTAAAGCTGCTAATACTTCTTCTTTAATATTTGTCCAGTTGTCGGCTGCTAACTGTTCAATTTTGCGATAGCTAGAGAAAGTTGGCTCTTCTTGAAAGGCTTTAATCTTGCCTTGAATTGCTGTAACCGTATCACCGATTTCTTCAGCGATTTGACTCATCCAACCTGCAAGATTATATTGACAGTTGCCAGGTAAATTTAAACCTCTTTTGGCAATTGCAAGTGCTTCTGGTTGGGCATTTTGTTCATAGACTAAGGCTTTAGAAAAAGCTAAGGCTTGCTCCATGGTGTTCATTTTAGATTGAGCATATTGCATTGCTTCAGACACTCTGTCTAAACTGACTAACATAGTGAGATATTCGGCAACTAAACCTGTTGCATCTGCTAGATGGAGATATTCAGTAAATTTATGTTGTTGTTGAAGAATTTCTAAACGGAGTAAAGCTAACTTTTCGGCATAGCGGGGTGTTTCTTCTGACCAAAGAGAGACTATATCGCCCTGTAAAATTTGTTTCAATGGGGGATAATCCCAGCCTTGACTCAAAGCAGCAGCAGCCATCGCAAAATAGCCTTCCCACTGATTATTCCAAAACTCGAAATTCACCTCTAAATCTACTTTTTCTGCTTCAGAGATATCTTCTGTATTCAACAGAATCTCGCTCCAAACTTTATTTAAGGTGCTTGCCACATTATCATAATCAACACCATAATCTTCTACTAGATGCCAATTTTCGACGCAAGCTTCTGTAATTGCGGTCAACATAGTAATAGCATTCCAACTATCCCCTTGTTGACTGAATTCTTGAGCCTCTTCAATTAGATTTTCAATTTCTTCTGTGGTAAAGTCTTCTTCTATGTATTCACCATATTCGTAGGCGTTTTCGGAATCCTTGAGAATATAGTAAACTCGCGATCTGATACTGCTAGGATTTACCGTAACCTTTCTTGAAGTTTTATCTGTTTGGGATTCAACCGTTACAGGAGGTGCAACGCGATTAGCAAAATGTTCGATATCATTGATTAATTCAGGTTTTTTGGCAACTAATTGCTGAATTAAGGCTTGGGTTTGTACTTCGTTGAGGCGGTCTAAGATTTGTTCTATAGTGGGGCGAGGTTCAAGTTTGTGGGGTTCACGGAGACATACAAGTAAGGTAGCTACTTGGTGTTTGCAAATACCACCATAATCATAAGGACAACTACAGTAACAAATATCTAATTCCTCTCCTTCAAAGCTAAGATGAACCTGGTAAGGCTTATAGTGATTTCCTGAGACTTCTGCGGTAATCATGCCACCACGTTCGGTAATACTTCTGACGCAACCATTAAAGTAGTAATCTTCGCCTTTTTGCCAAGATTGGCTAGTAGCATAACCACGAATCATTGCTTCGTTAAGAGATGAAGGAATAGACATCGATCTATAGGCAGGTATTTTGTTTTTTATCTTACAGTGATTGCTTTGATTAGTTGAAAGTAAATGGCAAGATGATATTTATCGGCAATTTCAGAGATAATGATTAATCATCCATTATCCCGTTAACTAAAATGCCAGCTAAAGTAGTCGAAATACTCTCAGCCGATGAAATACGGCGCACTTTAACCCGTCTTGCGTCTCAAATTGTGGAACGCTTTGGG
>JASJDF010000267.1 GCA_030065715.1 Xenococcaceae cyanobacterium MO_188.B19
TGCCCTAAAGGATACCGCTTCGCATACAGTGTACATTTAGCTAAATGGTTGGGAAAACAAGAAAAAGTGTATTTTAGCTGACCCTTAAAAAAGAATGAATATGTGGAACTAGAAGACCAAATTTGGTTTCAATTAAACACCGATTTTCATGTTGCTAATTGGTTAACATTTTGGTTGCTTTTTTTCTTCCCTTTGTCAAAAAAGACCAATGATATCAACAACTGATTAGCTTCGGTTCTCTTTTTCTCAGGATAAATTGTTAACCTAAATCATGTGAATTTTTCTATTGCAGCTTAGTAACTACTTTCATTTATTTAGTAATGACTGTCTTAAATCTCCTAAAATAGCCATTACAAACACTTGTCTGTTTTTATTTACTTATTTAAAGTATATTATTAATAAGGAGTTTGACCAATATTTTTTTAATCAGAAGAGAGTTGGTCGAAAACCCCAGCCAGAGAAAAACCAGACTGATGAACTCATCATTCAACTACGAAAGAAATACCTTTCGGTGCCAGATATTAAAGCAATTCTCGATACTCTTGAGTACAGTGTTTGTGAAACCTACATCTATAAAGTCCTCAAAAGTAATGGATTTGCCAGACTTCCTCGCAGAAATCAAGAGGTTAAAACAGAGGTTCTGAGTCACGCTTCGCTCCAAGCCCCTGAGAGCGTCAAACTAGATTTTGTACCCGAAAGCTTTACGGCAACAAATTTAGGTCTATTGTGCCTTATTCCATACCTAGAGCGATATAAAATTGACCAAATCCTTAATAACAGCACCTATCCTGAGACCAACGCTATTGACAGGACTAGTTCACTTCTGAGCTTTATTGCCTTGAAGCTCTGCAATGTTAAACGATATTGCCGGTCATGGAAGAATCAAACCCGCACTTATTATTACCAACGATTTTGACCTCACTACAAGTGAGGTAATCCGCAAATATGCTCGAAGATGGCTTGTCGAGAAGGATATCTCTCAACAAATAGAGTTTTTTCATTTCAACAGAATTTCTTCTTCGATGGTTATTAAAGTCGATTTCGATCTGACAATGTCAATTCTCGCCAATAATTTGCTACGCTTGTTTGCCAGTGATCTACAAGGGGGATACTCCCGTCTGAACCCAGAATCTCTTTACACCAAATTTTTACAAAATAGTGGTCGGGTGAACATCAGCAACTCCCACATAGAAATAATGTTGCGTAAAAAGAGAAACTTACCAGCCATCCTGTCTGCCACTCAAAAATTTCGCGAAAAACCTTCTCGAATCTTTGACGGACGGAGGCTGATAATTTCTGGAGATTCTCGTTCCTAATTTGTTAGCCTCTTTTCGTAACATGAAAATCGGTGATAAATAAAGAATTGGGATTATTGATGAAATTTTCAATAATTGTAATATTTGGTATTTCTATTTGATACAACTTGATTTTAGATATAATAATAGTTATTATTTATCAGTCTATTTTAGCTTTTTTAATAAACTTAAATAAAGATGTAGAAGAAGTTTATAAAGAAGGTTGCGATCGCGAAAATAAGTTAATTCTCAAGTTACAATTACCCCTCTCAGTAGAAGCGACTTCCCTAGAATGGAGAAGCACCACAGAAACTAAACCCGAAGTTGTCTATAAAAGTAATACTTCTCAAGCTCACCCACTTTCCGCACGTCAGTTTGTAATATATCAAGTAATACATTTAAAAGCGATTTTGGAGATCGCCAAATGCTGAATTTGCGATATAAAGTAAAGCAGCACTTTGAGTTTATCTAACGAAAGATTGGCATGAGTACTATGGTCAAAGAATTCAATTTCAAGAAACACAACAGGATATGAGATGTCGATATCCCATAGCCTTTTGAATTCGCTGTTGGGCAAGTTCAACTGCAACTTGTCGAGGCAGTTTACCCATCTGCTCTGCTTTTTCCAAAACCAGGGTGCTATTATGGCGAATCTTCTCTTCAATTGCTTGAAATGCCATAATCCTAGTACCACCTCGATACTCAACAGCACCACAAATCACACCACCTGCATTAGCAATGAAATCAGGAACTACCAGAATATTGCGCTCATGACAGACTTGCTCGGCTTCTGAGGTAAAGGGAATATTAGCACCTTGGACGACTAGTTTGGTTCTCAATCGATCAACATTATCAGCCCGAACCACATCGGGTCTGGCTGCTGGAATCCAGATATCACATTCGATATCAAGTGCTGCCTCCCGCTCAAGTTTGCTTCCTTCAGAATAGTCAATGACGCTTTTTCCCATATTTTTGAGTTCTATCAGTTGGGGAACATCTATTCCTTCGGGATTGAATATGGTTCCTTGAGAATCGGCTGCCCCAATTAGGACTACCCCTTTAGAAGCTAAAAAACGAGCTGCGTGTTTGCCCACAGAACCAAAGCCTTGGATGACAAGTCGCGCTCCTTTTAGCTCAAGATTACAAAACTTACTAGCTACTTCTGTAGAGATACTCAGACCAAAACCAGTCGCTCCAATCTCGTCCAGGGGAATCCCTCCTATTTCTGGTGGCAATCCCACTGCACGACCAATTTCATCCTGAACCCAAGCCATGCACTGTTCATCAGTCCCCATATTCGGACCAGGAATATATTCAGTAATTCCTTTAATGGCACGGGCAAAGGTACGGACGAGTCTCTCCTTGTCCGACAAAGGTAGTTTCGGATCGGCTAAAATGGCTGATTTAGCACCGCCGTGGGGTAGTCCAGCAGCAGCATTTTTTAGGGTCATGGCTCGTGCCAGCCGAAAGACTTCTTCTGTTGTGACATCTGGTGCCATACGGATACCTCCAATAGCGGGTCCACAGGCAACATTATCGACAACGAGAATTGCCTTCAATCCTGGTAACGGCTCGTAAATATGAGTAATCTTTGCTGGTCCTAATTCGTCAGCAAAACGAAATGCACCTTCCCAAGGGTCTGAAGATTGATTGTGTTGTGAGGTGTTATTCGTCATTTTTAATCCTCTCTGTCATTTTTTTACTATTGGCTATCTATCATCTCTACCTTTGAGAAAGCGTTGTTCTGCTAAACGTTTGGATGCTTCTAGTGTAGTTATGTTGTTATCCTCGGCAATCTGAAAAACTTCCCTCAAAGTCTTGGCAATGTTCCTTACTCTTGTCAAGGACATATTTTCATCAATTTCCATCATCTCATCATAGACATTGATTAATCCACCAGCATTAATTACATAGTCTGGGCAATAAATGATTTGTTGCTCAGCCAGCATCCGACTATGTATGTCCTCATTTTCTAGCTGATTATTAGCCGAACCCGCTACAATTGCTGTTCTCAGTCTAGGAATTGTCTCACTATTAATGATTCCTCCCAAGGCACAAGGAGCAAAGATATCCACATCGAGGTCATAGATTTCATCTATATCTACTATATGTGCCTGATAAAGGCGATGTGCCTTTTGTACTCTTTCGGTAATTGGATCGCTGACAAAAAGCTCAATTCCCTGCTCTGATAAGATTTGACAGAGATTGCTTCCTACTTTGCCCACTCCTTGAACTGCTACTTTTAGACCAGACAAATTTTTCTGACCCAAATAAAATTCCCTGGCTGCTTGCATCCCACAAGAAATTCCGATAGCTGTAGCACGACCTGGACCTCCATATCTTTCTTGTAAGCCGACGAGATAACCTGTTTTTTCAGACATTTGATGGACATTCTCGAAGGAAATGTTTAAATCCTCCCCTGTAATAAAACGCCCTTTAAAAGTCTCTACAAAACATCCATATGCTTCAAATAGTTCCTGAGTTTTATGTTCTGGGTCAGCAATAATTACACCTTTGCCACCACCAGCAGAAATGTTGGCACAAGCTGCTTTGTAAGTCATCGCCTGACTAAGACGGAGAACATCTTTTAAAGCATCTTCCTCGCTACCATAGGGGAACAAACGCGTACCCCCCATCGCTGGACCAAGATTAGTATTATGAATAGCGATAATTGCTTTCAAACCTGATTTTTGGTCGTGACAAAAGCTTACCTGCTGATGTCCCATGGTTTCGATTAGTTTAAAAACTTGCATTTGGTATGTCCTCTAATGATTGGGTCAAAGATGCTTAGAACCCAGGTTTTTTTGGCATCTCTACACAGTATTGGTTAGAGTTTGATGGTTACAGTTTTAACTTCTGTGTATTCTTTAAGTCCGTACTCCCCTAACTCACGACCAATACCAGACTGTTTAAAACCACCAAACGGTGCGGCTGGAGCTAAAACATCGTAGCAATTGACCCAGATAGTGCCAGCATGAACGTTATTGGCGATCGCCATAGCTTTGCTGATATCTCTAGTCCAAACGGCTGCTGCTAGACCGTACATAGTAGCATTGGCTCGTTTAATTACCTCGTCTAAGTCCTTGAACTTGATAATGCTCATCACTGGACCGAAGATTTCTTCTTGGGCAATTTTCATCTGGTCTTGGACATTGGCAAATACCGTGGGTTGCATAAAGAAACCGCGATCGCCAATTGTGTGACCGCCACAAAGGAGGTGAGCACCTTCCCGCATCCCTGATTCGATGTAACGCATTACTTTATCCAATTGAGCCTGACTTACCTGGGGTCCCTGCTCAGTTTTGAGGTCAAAGGGATTGCCAACGATTCTTCGCTGCGCCCGTTCGACACTCTTGGCAACAAATTCGTCGTAGCATTTTTCCTCGACAAACACCCTAGAACCTGCCGTACAGCACTGTCCTTGGTTAAAGAACAGACCAAAGTGTGCGCCTTCAATCGCTGCGTTCATATCCGCATCAGCAAAGATAATATTGGGGCTTTTTCCGCCTAATTCCAAGGTGACGCGCTTGAGGTTGGTTTGAGCTGCTGCTTCCATAATTAGATGACCCACTTCGGTAGATCCTGTAAAAGCAACTTTGTCAATGTCTCCGTGACGAGCGATCGCCATACCAGCAGTAGCACCATAACCAGGCACAATATTAACCACACCAGGAGGAAAACCAGCTTCAATAATCAACTCGCCAACTCTCAAAGCCGTTAACGGAGTGTGGGTAGATGGTTTGAGTATAACAGTGTTACCTGCTGCCAAGGCTGGTGCTAACTTCCATGCCTGTAACAATATGGGAAAGTTCCAGGGTATAATCTGACCTATGACACCAATGGGTTCATGGCGGGTGTAAGAGAAAAATGCTCCGTTAATTGGAATTGTTTTACCCTGAATCTTATCTGCCCAACCAGCATAGTAGCGATAGCAGGCAATGGTAAGAGGCAAATCGATCTGACTCGAATCCTTCAAAGGCTTACCGTTATCGAGGGTTTCCAGTTGAGCAAGTTCATCAGCATGAGCTTCGATTAGATCTGCTAGCTTGTAGAGCAACTTACCTCGCGCTGATGCTAATATTTTTGACCAATCCCCCTGTTTGAAAGCAGTCCTAGCTACTGCGACTGCCTTATCAACGTCAGCTGCATCGGCTTCAGCAACTTGGCAAATGACCTCACCCGTAGCAGGATTTATAGTTTCAAAGGTACGTCCCGAAGTACTATCGACCCATTCATTGTTAATGAGTAACTTAGTAGCATTAATTTGGATGGGCAGTTTAGATGTAGTTACTATAGCCATAATCTTTTCCTCAATTTCTGATCAAGGAATTTTGTCGGGATAATTTTTGTCACTAAATGGAAATGAGATACTAGAAACTAGATAATTCTTCCTACATCTTTCATCCCTTCAGCGTCTTGGCAAACAGAGCACTCAATCTCTCTAAGCCTGGTGATACATCGTCAGGTGATATCCGAACGTCCAAGAGGCTAAAAGTGTCACTTTCTTTAGCTAACTCTAGAGCTTTCTGAAGTTGCCTACCTGTTTCAACAACCAAGCCAAGACCGCCTAGTACTTCAGCTAACCTAGCATAGTCAAGAGTGGGTATATTGACAAATGCTGCTTCTTTATGTGCCATTGCCCGTAGGGAGGTAAAAGTGCCGTTATTGACGACAATTACAATTGGTTTTAATCCTAAGCGCTTGGCTGTGACCAACTCCATTCCTGTCATTTGGAAAGCTCCATCACCCACTAAAGCGATCGCCCGTCGAAACGGATCGGCTAACTGGGCACCAATTACACCAGGAATCCCAAACCCCATGCTGGCATAAAAAGCTGGACACAAAAACGATGTACCTTCTCTTGTTTGGATATCATCAGCAGCAAAAAGAACATCTCCTACATCCGTCACCAGAAGCGTATTGCTGTCAATAAACTGGTTGAGTTCGTACAGCAATCCGCTCATCGAAATTTTGCCTGGAGAGGGAGCAACACGAGGTTTCATGGTTGTAATTTCGCAGAAGTCCCAATGAGGTAGATCCGCGCTTGTAGACAAGGCTCTAATAAAATCCTCAAACCTGAGATTGCGGTATTCATGATGCTTGATGGCAATGCGTTCGGAGGTGGCATACACTGTGCGACCTGGATCTAAGTGGGCGGTAAACATGCCCAGGTTAATGTCAGTCATGAACACTCCCAGCATTAGTAGACAATCTGATTCTTCGACCATATTTTGCACATAGCGATCGCCAGCTTCGCCATTATAAATTCCGATATACTGGGGATGTCCTTCTGGGAAAACAGACTTCCCTAACATGGTGGAACACACTGGGATACCTAATTTTTCTGCCAGTGCCATAATTTGCTGCTGTAGACCAAAACGATGAATCTCTGTGCAAGCAAGAATCACTGGTGACTTAGCTCCCTTAAGCATTGTCAATGTTTCCGCTAGAGCTTCTGTTAAGGTATCTGGATCGGTACGCTTGATAGGTGGTGGCAGGTGTTCTGCTTCTTCAATCTCTGCCCATACCATATCGCGAGGAATTTCTAGATAGACAGGACGCTTGAAAGTCATGGCGTAGTTAAGGGCACGATGAATTTTGACATCGGCAGTTTTGGGATCGTTGAGAGTCGTCGCATAAAGTGTGACTTCTTCATAAACCCGTCGCTGAGTATCAAAGGTTTTCACCTTGTGATGTAGCAAGCTATGTAATTGTCTTTCCTGAACACCAGGGGCTCCACTCAAAATCACCAATGGCGACTTTTCTGCATAGGCACCTGCTATGGCATTAATCATATTTAACCCACCAACACCATAGGTAACTACTGCTAAACCCAAGCCCCGAATTCGAGAGTAGGCATCGGCAGCAAAGCCAACACAAGGTTCGTGGGTCATGACAATGGGTTCAATTTTGCTCGCTGCGAGAGCGTCGTATAATGTTAAGGCAAAATCACCAGGAATACCAAAAGCATGTTGCACGCCTTGCTGGTGTAAGAGTTCAAATATATGCGGTGCTAATTGGGGCACTTTTTCTCACCTCCCCCGAAGAGTCACAGAATCAAAGACTAAACTCTTGATTAGCAAATAATCTTAATGGCGATCGCTTTAAGTCCCATCTTTCGTTCTTAACTCTTAACATAAGATCCTTCACTTCTATTGTGAACTAATTAAAAGTAAAAATGCTGATTTTGACAAAAAACATAATTTTTATAATTGGGGATCATTTTAAAAACTATTGAATTTTTGTCCGACTCATTCAGTACAGTAATGATCTAACTGAGTTATAAGCTCAATATCCTTTGTCCTAAAGGATACCCATTCGCATATCATTAGTTTTTAGTCACTGGTGATTTCTCTAATATCATTTAGGATGGCTATATAAGTAACTAGGTATAATTAAATATAAAATGGCTGTGACAGGTATTAGGGAAAGATTAACTACTCAGCTTTTATAAATTATTTTGCCTGCTTACTGACTCAGGTTAATTATTTCAGTGTTATTTTTTTTTACTATACAATTGAACTTTTTTCCAAGGACGATTATGATAAATAGCCATTAATGTAATTTTGATTTTTTCAACTAAAGTGATAGATTTTTGATAATCATTCATGAATTCTTTTGCTTTTATTTCTGTCATTTGATTAAACAAAAAATAACTAAATCCTCTAGCAAATAGGCGATGAGTAAA
>JASJDF010000268.1 GCA_030065715.1 Xenococcaceae cyanobacterium MO_188.B19
TCTAGTGGTGACTTAATCGAAGTATTAGAAACACAAAATCTTTACGATCCTTTCAAAGTAAAAATTCTAGGTAAATGTCACGCTGGGGAAGAGATGCAAGACCCAGAAATGTTCACCAAGTCCGAACTTATTTTCCCTTCTGGTGAATCTTTACCTTTGTGTTGGCTAGACCCAGATTATAAACACCTATTCCATCAAGAATCCCGCGCAATTCTAGCTTGATTGAGTTTTATCAGTATATCACTCCCTTACTACGTTGAATTGAAACATAAAAAACCACATTCACAAGCCTTATGGCTGCAAGACCATGGGGCTTTATCGTATGTTTTTATCACTGAACAGTGAACAGTCCTAAAGAATACCGCTTCGTCTATCGCGGATACACCTGCGGATAAGACTGAAAGGAATCCTTTAGGGCATATTAGGTGTTAGGTGTTAGGTGTCCTAAAGGATACCGCTTCGCATATTAGGTTTTAGGTTTTAGCGGATAGTAGTTTAATTTTTTCACTCTTTATTTTTTCTGTAATGCAGGGTATTCGAGGCAAAGGAGTTAATTTTCTGGGACTTAATCTACTTTTAGGGAGCTTAAAACTATTGATTTATAAAGGTTTTAGATTTATTCAGCAAGCCCTATTTAGGTACAATGAAGGGCATCATAAACCGCGTTTTGCTATTTTAGGGTTAACTTTCTTCCCTTAAATAACTCACTAAAGCTTGTAATCCTAGAATATAACTATTACTACCAAAACCACTAATTTGACCAATTACAACTGGTGAGATAAAAGAGTGGTGACGGAATTGTTCACGACGATAAATATTGCTTAGATGTACTTCTACGGTGGGAATACCCACACCTGCGATCGCATCTCTAATGGCGACACTTGTATGGGTGTAGGCACCTGCATTAATTACTATTCCCTGATATTGTGAAATAGCACCATGTATTGCATCTACTAAATTTCCTTCATGGTTAGACTGCAAGCAAGATACTTTAACTTGCAGTCTATTTCCTTCCTTTTTTAAAGAGTTATTAATTCCCTCTAGAGTGGTAGAACCATATACTTCTGGTTCTCTGGTTCCCAACAAATTGAGATTTGGTCCATGTAAAACTAGAATGCTAAGTTCAGACAAAGCTCAAATATGTAGTAAATAATTTAGCGATAATTGCGGTGACGAGGGTTTTTAACTGGGATGGGGATTAACTCTGGTTCTGGTTCAGCTTCTGGGTCTGACAAAATGTCGATTAATTTTTGTGCCCATTCTTTTAGTTTGTCCAGCAGTTTTTCTAAATAGTCCATCGAATAGACGGCTCCTCTATTTCAATATGTATTATTTAACTCGATCTTGACTCAAAGGGATAAAGCAATTATTTATGGGTTCTAGACAGAGTTAACTTTTGTTACTTTTTTATTCAACCCCTAGTGGGGTCTAGTATGGCTTATTTTGTTATCTAACTTACCTATACAGTAGCACAGGTTAGAGAAATGAACCTAATTTCTCTGCTAGCTCACCGAAAAATTACTAAGTATTACTGCTTAGAAAGTCACGACAGGCATTAAGATTTATTGCACTAAAGCTTAGGGAAACAATGAAAGTAGCAAGCTAAAAGATGCGTGAGTTCGGAATTCGGAATTCGTAATTCGGGGTTATGATTTTTTTAACGAACGAATAATAGTTTCCAGGATATATAATTTATCATCCAACCTAGAAAAATTGCAGTTTTTGGGTTTTGTCGAACTCACGTTAAAGATGTGTTCGATCTTCTGGTTTCAAAGATTTAGCCATTATTTTCCTATTTATTTTGTTGTTGTTGAATTTAGTTTGTAACTTATCACAGAAGAAGTCAATGAAATTAGCTTATTGGATGTATGCTGGTCCTGCTCATATCGGTACTCTGCGCGTTGCCAGTTCTTTTAAAAACGTTCACGCGATCATGCACGCTCCTTTAGGAGATGATTATTTTAACGTGATGCGTTCTATGTTGGAGCGAGAAAGGAATTTTACTCCTGTTACCGCCAGTGTAGTAGATCGGAACGTATTAGCAAGGGGATCGCAGGAAAAGGTTATTAATAACATTACTCGCAAAGATCAAGAAGAACATCCCGATCTGATTGTTTTAACTCCTACTTGTACTTCCAGTATTCTGCAAGAAGACTTGCAAAACTTTGTAGATCGGGCTCAAATGGATGCTCAAGGGGATGTATTGTTAGCAGATGTGAATCATTATCGAGTCAATGAATTACAAGCTGGCGATCGCACTTTGAAGCAAATTGTGGAGTTTTATCTCAAAAAAGCGCGGAAAAAAGGAGAATTAACCCAAGAGAAAACTGAGAAACCTTCCGTAAATATTATCGGTATTTCTACTCTAGGATTTCATAACCAGCATGACTGTACTGAGTTAAAACGCCTCATGGCTGATTTGGGAATTGAAGTAAATGAGGTAATTCCCGAAGGCGCATCAGTGCATAATCTTAAAAACCTAACTCGCGCTTGGTTTAACCTCGTTCCCTATCGAGAATTGGGTGTAATGACTGCGGAGTATTTAGAAGCAGAATTTAATATGCCCTATGTAGATATTACTCCGATGGGAGTAGTAGAAACTGCACGGTGTATCCGCAAAATTCAACAAGTAATTAATGCTCAAGGAGCAGAAGTCGATTACGAAGACTATATCAATAACCAAACTCTTTATGTCTCTCAAGCTGCTTGGTTTTCTCGCTCCATTGACTGTCAAAACTTAACAGGTAAAAAAGCTGTTGTCTTTGGTGACACTACCCACGCCATTGCCATGACTAAAATCTTAGCTCGTGAAATGGGCATTCATGTAGCTTTAGCTGGTACTTATTGTAAATATGATGAAGAGTATTTTAAACAGCAAGTTAGTGAATATTGCGACGAAATTTTAATCAGTGATGATAACGGCGCAATTGGAGACGCGATCGCTCAAATTGAACCTGCTGCCATTTTTGGTACTCAAATGGAGCGTCATGTCGGAAAACGCCTCAGTATTCCTTGTGGAGTAATTGCAGCACCAATTCATATTCAAGATTTTCCCATCGGTTATAAACCTTTTCTTGGTTATGAAGGAACCAATCAAATTGCTGATTTGGTTTATAATTCATTTACATTGGGTATGGAAGATCACCTCTTAGAAATTTTTGGTGGACATGATACCAAAGAGGTTATTACTAAGGGAATTTCTGCTGATTCTGACTTGAATTGGGATAAAGAAGCCAAAGCTGAATTAAATAAAATTCCTGGTTTTGTTCGCGGTAAAGTAAAACGAAATACCGAAAAATTTGCTCGTGAAAGAGATTTAAGTCTAATTACTCTAGAAGTTATGTATGCAGCAAAAGAATCTGTAGGAGCTTAGGTTTCATTAATAGCTTGTTAGATATCTTAGCTTCTAAGCCTAAAAAAATAATGGGAACTTGGTCTTACAAAATTATGACCAAATTCCCAATTAATAAAAAATTTTTTTGGTGATTAAAGGAACATCTAGTTATAGACTTTTCCACCACCCCACATAGTACCTCTGAGTTCAGGTTGAATTAAAATGTACCCTGCAACTGATTCCATCTCTTCCTCGGTAAGATTACGCATCATGGGATAGAGATCGGAACGAGTTGTATTAGGATGCAATTCGTAAATTTCAGTTTCTCCGTCATAAGTAACGGGGTTTTTGAGGTACTCCACAATTCCTGCAATATTATCTTTAGCAGGTTCAGCATTAGCTAAAGCTTCTGCTCCTAATCCTACATTGGGATTAGTTTTAGTTAAGCCCGCCTTATGACAATAAGTACATTTATCGACAAAAACTCTTTGACCTTGTTTTACTTGTTTGAGACTGAGAACAATCTTTTCTCCTTGGTCATTGAGGTTAACAGTTCGGATACTTTCACTCAACTCAGCAGCATTAGCACTGCTGATATTAAATTGAAATGCGAATAGTAAGGTGGCTATCGTGGTTAAAAATAATCGCTTCAACATTGTTCTCCTCAAAAATTTTGGCTAAATCATAGAGCGAAATAGAAACATTAAATCTATTTTGTTAATCCTTTTTGATCCTGATTAAGCTCAGACTCCTCATCCTTCGGGGTGTTGGCAGACAAGATTTCGAGGATAACCATTTTGGCATCTTCTAATGCTAAACAAGTAGCTTCATTTTTATAGCTGATATTTAAGCGGTCGCAGAGACGAAATAGAGTTTCCACCTCAAGATCGTACTGTGTTGCTATGTCTAAAATAGATAAGTCAGCAAAGCCCATAGAGGTAATTCGGATCGAGGATAATAGATTAGGTTAAGCAATTTTCTCATGAAAACTACTCGTTATCATAATTATCATCCCATTCAACAGACCCTTTTTTTGATCCTAGTTTAGGGAAATGTTGGAGTGAAGCAATTGAGGAGGTTTTATCAGCCAAAAGTTAACTGTTATTTATTGGTAGCATTATGGGACGACCTAAAGCTAGTTGAGCGTGTAAATCCACTACCCGACCAATAATAACGATTGCAGGTGCTTTAAATTCAGTTGCTTCAATCTGATTGATAATAGTATCTAGAGTACCGACTAGTTCTTCTTGGTCGCTTCTGGTTCCCCAACGAATCAAAGCAATGGGCGTATCAAGTTTTAATCCTGCTTCTAGGAGTTTACTAATGATGTTGGGTAAGTTGTACACTCCCATATAAATTACTATGGTTTCTGACCCTTTTGCGATCGCATCCCAATTGACATCAGGGCGATATTTTCCTACTGCTTCATGTCCTGTAACAAAAGTCACAGAAGAGCTATAACCCCGATGGGTCACGGGAATGCCAGCATAAGCAGGGGCAGCAATACCTGATGTAATACCAGGAACTACTTCGACAGGAACTCCTGCTGCGATCAGGTCAGACATTTCTTCTCCACCCCGACCAAAGACAAAGGGATCCCCTCCTTTGAGACGTACTACCACTGCATTATTTTCGGCTTTTTGGATTAATAGTTGGGTTGTTTCTTTTTGTAACTTAGAATGACGACCCCGACGCTTACCTGCGTTGATTGTTTCAGCTTGGGGAGAAATCATTTGTAAAATAGCTGGACTCACTAGGGCATCGTAAATCACCACATCTGCGTGTTCTAGTAAAGTTTTGCCTTTAACTGTCATTAGTCCAGGATCTCCTGGTCCTGCTCCTAATAGATATACTTTACCCGTTGAGGAGGAAGGATTTATTGTTTCTTTATTACTAACTGCTTGCTCCTTGTTTCTGCTTTGAGGCTGGGATTGAAGTTGTTGACTCATATTTTAGGCAGTATATTATCGAAAATAAGTTTGGCTAAGGTTTCTGTTGCTCCCAGGGGTTGACCCATAATGAAGTCGGTTTGGGGGAATTGTAGTTGTAATTGGGCTACTTTTTCGGCGATCGCATCAGTAATCCGCCCTGGAAATAAAAAGTAAGGCACAATAGAGATTTTTTGGGGATTATTGACCATTTGTTCTTGGACAACTGCTTCTAAATGGGGTTCGGTTGACCAATAGGCTACCTGAGCATTACAGTGGCTAGCTAAATGTTCAGTTTGGTGCTTCGCTGTAGCTAGGCGACTACCATGAGCTAATAGGATTCTTGCTGAGGTAGAAAATTGCTGAAATTGCTCCAAAAGTAGGTTTTTAAGTCCTGAATAGCTCCCTAATGGGGGGCTTAAAAAAATGTTAATAGGTTGTTGCAGTTGAGTTTCAGCCAACGCAATTTCTGCGGGAATATCTTGGGTAACGTGAACTCCCAAGCTCAAAAATAAAGGTACAATAACTAGATTTTTTTTGCCATTATTCCAGGCTTTTTGGGCAAATTGAACAATATTTTTATGCAATGGCAACTCTGCTAATTCTAAGGCTGCTATTTCTACAAGAGGAGACAAAGTTTGAGATTTACGATTGATGATACTCGAATAGTGCTGAGTAGTTTTTCCGACAGATGAGTAACTAGGCTCAGATTCATCGACCAGGGTGTTTAAATGTTGCTGGAAATAATCAGCTAAATGACGACAAATTTTTTGGGGTCTAGGGTCACGGCTGCCGTGATAGACCAAAAGAAAAGCGGAAGATGAAGACAATGAGAATTCGGACAAAAAATAATTAACCAGTATTCAAAACTCAATTTTCTACTTAGATAGTAACCCTACCTCAGTTCTGGTTTCTGTAGCAAATTATATTTTAAGTTCACCTCACAAGATTCTCAAAATATTTCTCTAAATTATAGATTGAGTCTTAAAGTCCTCAAAAATCAACAACAGGTTGATTAACGATCAAGGACAAAGACAAAAAATCTACGAAAGGTCAAAGTATTTCAATTGTCAAAAAATGAACCCAGTTTTTTCTAATCGACAAGAAGCAGGACGAAAATTGGCTAGTAAACTTACTGCCTATCTTAATAATTCTCAAGCCATAGTGTTGGGATTACCCCGTGGGGGTGTCCCAGTGGCATATGAAATTGCTAAAATACTGAACTTGCCTCTGGATGTATGTCTGGTAAAAAAATTAACTATTTCCTCAAATTCTGAGATAGTCATAGGTGCGATCGCTGAAGACGCATTGGTACATGACTACAGTGGTCGTATGATCATTATTGATCAAGACATAACTCAAACCTATGAGATAGATCCAGAAACAATCAGAGCGATCGCAGCAAGAGCCAAAGCCGAACTAAAATGGCGTGATGCTTGCTACAGACATTTTCGTCCCCTACTCAAAATTCGTGAAAGGGTTGTGATTTTAGTAGATGATGGAATTGCTACAGGTTCGACTATTCATGCTGCAGTTACAGCATTACGGCAACATAAACCCAAACAAATTATTATTGCTACTCCTATAGCATCCTTAGATGGAGTCAAACGGATCAAAACCTATGCCGATGATTTGATATGTCTAATTACTGCAAAATCTCTTTATGCTGTTGATTTTTGGTACGAAGACTTTTCTCCAGTAACAGATCAAGAAGTTTGCGAGCTTTTATCTCAAGAAACTCATCAATCAACAACAGTAGTAACAACATAAAGAGTATTATGGTTTACGCAAAACAATAATTGCATCATGCTTAATTGTATTTGCCCAGTTGACATTCCGAGGAATATTGAGCTTACGATTTTTAAGTAATAGATGAAAGCGAAACTCTTTGATAAAACCAATTTGTAGAGCTAACTCAGTTAATAGGGATGCTACTGGAATGGTTACGCCACAAATCTTGCTCGAATCACCAACAGTGAAACAATAATATCCGCCAGATTTTAGATTTTCCAAACTAGATATAAAATGTTTTTGCATATCCAAAAAATATTTATACACTACTCTGGCTCTTAATTTATTTTGTCCTTTTGAAGCTTGATAAAATTTTCCTGTATAAATATTTTCGATGGCATTATCTAGAGAATCGTAACCGAATTTGCCAAGTTGATTATATTCTTTACTTGGTATTCTCTCTGTTCCTATTTCTTGGGAATATAAATCGAGTCTTTCGCGATCGCTTGAAACAAGATTTAACCAATGCAATTCAAATTTACTTGCCCAGACATAATCAATAGCATTAATATAAGGCGGTGATGTTACTATGCCATCAAGTTGCTTATTATAGTTTATTTTTCTGGCATCGTGAGTGTTAATTTGAGACGCTATATTATGTGACCAATCTATTAATTCATTCCATTCTTCTAAAGCTTCAGCTATTTTTCTCACA
The DNA here is from genome assembly GCA_030065715.1 of Xenococcaceae cyanobacterium MO_188.B19. Taxonomy (GTDB): domain Bacteria; phylum Cyanobacteriota; class Cyanobacteriia; order Cyanobacteriales; family Xenococcaceae; genus JASJCP01. The sequence goes on from JASJDF010000268.1 coordinate 7,709, forward strand.
TAAATAGAAAAATATTTGAAAACATCTTGGCGATTTCTCTCAGGAATATCCGTAAAATTTTTTCTACGTGCTGCCAAAATCATTCCATCATTCATGTTGGAACATTTTCTTACAGTTGAAGCGAACGCTATTTCTAAAGGAATGCGAGTATCTTGATTACATTGAAAAATTTTAGTTCTTAATAGCTCTAATCCTTCTTGTACTGGCTTTTGAAACCAGAAATTTTTGTTTTTAAAATTAACTTTTG
>JASJDF010000269.1 GCA_030065715.1 Xenococcaceae cyanobacterium MO_188.B19
AATTAATGAAATCTCTACAAGATTACACAATTGTTATTCGTCCCGACGATAATAATACTTTTGTTGCTTACGTTCCTGCAATTGAAGGCTGTCATGCTTGGGGAGAAACAGCCGAAATCGCAAAAGCAGAATTAGACAATGTATTTGCCATGATAGTAGAAGAATATCAAGAATTTAACGAACTTAGATAATCATGCAAATGCTTGATCAAGTTATTACTTCATCACGGCTTCCTTGCTATTTCTTGTCTATGTTTATGTAATTGCTATAGAATCAGCTTACCCCTAATACATTGCCAATAAATTTAGCAGAAAATTTATTATTAACGTTATGAAACAGTTGCAAGGAAGAGATATTTTAAGTATTGCTGACCTTAGTTTTGAAGAATTGTATTATTTGCTCGATTTTGCTCAAAAACTCAAAAGCGGTGTAGAAAAGCCCAAAAGCAACAAAGTATTAGGATTATTGTTTTATAAAGCTTCCACTCGTACTAGAGTTTCTTTTACTGTCGCCATGTATCGCTTAGGGGGTCAGGTAATTGATCTTAACCCTAAGGTAACCCAAGTAGGAAGGGGAGAGCCGATTGAAGATACAGCGAGAATTCTAGATAGATATCTGGACATATTATCGATCCGTACTTTTGCTCAAAAAGATATCCAAACTTTTGCGGAATATGCCGAGATTCCAGTAATTAATGCCTTGAGTGATTTAGAGCACCCCTGTCAAATTTTGGCAGATTTATTAACTATGCAAGAATGCTTTGGCTCAATAGCAGGTAAAACTTTAACTTATGTGGGGGATGGTAATAATGTCGCTCATTCTCTATTATTGGGCGGAGCTTTAGCAGGAGTAAATGTTAGAGTGGCGACTCCCGAAGGTTATCAACCAGACACCGCTATAGTAGAACAAGCTAAGAAACTAGCTACTAATGGTGCAGAAATTGTCATTACTGATGACCCCATTGCAGCAGTGGAAGGAGCACACGCAGTTTATACTGATGTCTGGGCTAGTATGGGACAAGAAGACTCGGCAAATACTAGAATTCCTTTATTTCAACCCTATCAAGTGAATGATGAATTGATGGGTCATGCTGATTCTGATGCTATTGTATTACACTGTCTGCCAGCCCACAGAGGAGAAGAAATTACTAATTCGGTGATGGAAGGAAAACAGTCTCGCGTTTGGGATCAAGCGGAGAATCGTCTTCATGCTCAACAAGCTTTATTAGCTTGTCTGCTTGGCTGCTAAACTGAGGAGCAAGGAATGAGGGGAAGTTTATCTCTCTAGTATAGATGGAACAGCGACGGTCTAAACTTTGGGATTTAATTAAAAATCCAGAAAACCCTTTACTACAACTTCTCTTACTTGCGATTACAGTATTAAGCTATAGCGTGATGGCTATAGCAGTAGCAAATTCTCTATTTGTTACTTATGTAGGAGCAGCTCAACTACCTGTAGCTTTTATCCTGATTGGTTTATTTTCGTTCCCCGCATACGGACTATTTTCTACCGCGATAGATCGTTACAATCGTCTTTTATTATTTCGCTATGTTTTAGTTGCTTCTGTTACGATCGCGATCTCCCTTAGATTCCTATTAAATTTTGATAGTGTGGCGGTTTATTACTTACTGCTAATTTTAGTATTTTTTCAATGGGATTTATACAACAACATACTTTATCCCAATCTATTAACTGACTATTTCACCACTCTAGAATATAAGGAATATGCCCCTTTTATTGGTATTGCTCAAGGGGTAGGAACAATTGTGGGCGGTGGTTTGACTCTGTTGCTTTCGCGATATTGGCAAACTCCAGAATTATTATGGGTTTTGCCCACATTTCTGGCGATCGCATTTGGGCAATTAATTTACTTAGAAAAGTCTCAAAGACGCATCCATCAGCCAGTTACTCCTCAGCGGATTACTCTATTAGACAATCTTAAAACTTTTCCTGATTTAGTTAAAAGCTACCCTTTAGTTTTATTTTTAGCTGGCAGTAGCTTCTTGCTAGTAATTATTTATCTTAGTTCTGAATTTCTTTGGTTTAGTATATATGGTAGCCACTTCAACGAACAAAGTTTAACTCAATTTTTGGGACTGATGCGGATGGGAATTAGTTTAATTCAGATGCTGGTTCTCTATGGTATCACTCGCCCTTTGTTGAAATGGATTGGAGTAGCTCGTCTGAATGGTTTGTACCCCATCACAAGTCTAGTTAGTTTTGTGATCTTTTTTTGTAACGGAAACCTCGCTGCTGCAATTTGGCTCCATATTAATGGGGATGCTCTCTACAAAAGCATTAATTTACCGATTCATCAGCTAAATTATAATGCCATTCCTCAAGCTTTTATGGGCAGAGTGCGTGCTTTGAGTGATGGCTTAATCTATTCTCTGGGATTGATTTTAGCTGGTGTAGTGCTGTTATTGTGTCATAGTTACCTAACTTTGGCACAAATTACCATACTAGTTAGTAGTTTAACGATTGTACTTTTGTTTGTAAGGCTACCAATGGGTAAGTTTTACGCCAAAGGCTTGGAACAGATGATTCGTTCTGATGTGATTGATTTAGATAATTGGCAAAAAATCGGAACAACCCTTCCACCTCAGTCTAGTAGTGCAATTCGAGAACTCTTAACTCATAGCGATCGCTATATGCAGCTTAAAGGTTTAGAATTAGCAGCAGGTGTGGAGCAAACCAGTCAATTTTTACCAGAAATTGAAACTGTTTTAACTACAGCAGATCATTCAGTAAGAAAAACTATAGTTGCACTTTTAGCCAACAGTAAAGATGCACAGATTGTATCTTGGACAGAATCTTTACTAGAAAAGGAGCCAAACTTAATTCTACGCTCTACTACCATCGAAACTTTGATCGCCAAAAACTATGACTTTTCTGAAGTTCAGATTCACAGTTTAACAAGCTCTTCAGACTTAGTTATTCAAACTTTGGCTGAAATAATTATTCAAAATCAAGGGGAAGAGGGAATCAGCAACGGGGAACACAATATAGAGCAAAAATCTTTTGCTCTACTAACTAAAGCAACAACTTCTGACAAAAGTAATATTACTCATGTTTTCCCAGATAAACTAGCCCAACAATCCATAATTCGAGCTATTTCTGCTAATAGTAATCGTCAATGGATTGAAGTTTTAGAAGCAATCTTAGAGAACGCAGAGCCAGAAATAAAACAAGAAATTTTACTGGTTTTAACTAACTTAGCTACTCCCAATGACCTAAAGCTCGCTAATATAGCTCTTAAAGAATTAAAACATTCAGCACCTCTAGTCAGAACTAGTGCGCTCCAACTTTTAGCTACTACTCGTTGCGAGTGTATGTTACCCCAACTACAAGAAGCTTTAGGCGATTCTGAACCCAGAGTAAGGGAACAAGCAGCCAGTAGTTTGGCTGCTTATGGTGAATTGGGATTACCTACTGCTAAAGCAAGCTTATCTTCTAATCGGGTAGAAGTAGTTAAATCTGCGATCTCAGCTATTGGCAAAGTCCCTACCAGAAAAGCAGCAAATATTTTATTTAAATACTTAGAGACAGATTTTGCCCAGATTAACCATACCCGCAAATGGCAACAACAAATCCCTGAAAATAATCCCAATTGGCAACCCTTAAAAGTTGCGATCGCAGATTACCATCAAAGACTAATTCAAAAAGTACTGTACATCCTATCTTGTCTAGGTTATGCCCGTGTTGTTAATTTAGTTAAGCGCATCCTCAACACTAAAGATGAAAAAGATATTGCCAATGCAGTAGAAGTCTTAGCTTCTCTCAATCAACGTCGTTTTGTTTTTCCCTTAATCCCGATACTCGAAGAGATTATTAAACCCTCACCTACCAATGTATCTGTCTCTCCTCAATGGTTGCGTCAGAAAGGTTACAAAATTCTCCTAGAAGCTCTTGAAGCTAAAGATCGCTGGCTCAGAAGTGGTGCTTTGATTGCCCTAGCAATGATACCATCAACAGCAATAAACGATCCTGACCCCATTGTAAACGCGATCGCTAGATCCCTTATTCCTGTTCAACCCAATCAAATATTGCCCTCCGACAATCTGATGAATCGACTACTTTTCCTCAAAAATGTCCCCCTATTCAAAAACCTTTCCCTAGACGAACTATCTTCTATCGATCAAGCCTTAGAATCTCAACAAGTCTTAAGTAAGGAGACTATTTACACCGAAGGTAGTTGGGGTTCTCATCTCTATATCATAGGAGAAGGAATAGTACAGATTGTTAAAACCCTGGATGGGGAAAAACAAGAGATCGCACAACTTACATCAGGACAGTATTTTGGTGAAATTGCTTTATTTGACGATGCTCCCCGTTGGGATGGCGCGATCGCACTTACCAATTGCACCTTATTCAAACTAGAAAAGAAACGTTTTCTAAGTTTAATAGCTCAACGCCCCCATATTATTTTAGAAATTTGTCGTTTTCTCAGCAAAAGACTGAGAGAAACCGATAAGTATCTCTCAGCTAAGACTGTCAAATCTTTCCAGGGAATAAAGGGCGATCTCAATTCGACAAAAGGCTTATTATAATTATGCTTCTTTCAATCTGCGATTGCCCTTCGTGGCGATCGCTACAGCTCTTAGCTTAGTAGGAGTAAGGAAGGAAAATGGTGTGAGGGGAAACCTATCACGCACGGTTTCGGAGAGGAGGGAGAGAGTGGAAATCCTCCCGACCTTAATGGGTAGTTCATTAAGAATAGAAACCAAATAAACGAATTAATAACCAGTTGACAAGCAACCTAGTGCCTTAACTTATGACGAATGCCCATATAGTAGGTCTATTGATCTATCATATTGAAGCAATCAACAATCAAGATCGATCTTAAGTATGACCTTTGCTTCTGTAGTTCGTGCTGTCGAAAAATCCCCCCTCACCAAAGAATTAGTAACGAAACTAGATAAAAATGGTTCACTCCTGCTGAATGGTATTGCCCGTTTACCCAAGGGCATAGTTGCATCAGGATTAGCTAAAGTAACTGATAAAAATCTAGTAGTAGTATGTCAAAACTTGGAAGAGGCTGGACGCTGGGCAGCCCAATTAGAGGCAATGGGCTGGCAAAGTGTAAATTTTTATCCCACCTCGGAAGCATCTCCCTATGACCCTTTTGACTCTGAATCAGAGACGATTTGGGGACAGATGCAGGTTCTTTCGATAATTAATCAGCAATCGGGTAATACAGCAATTGTTACTACGGAAAAATCCCTACAAGTCCATTTACCACCACCAGATGTTTTTAATTCTTACTGTTTATCTTTAAAACAGGGGATGAGTTTAGATTCCAAGGAATTAGACTTATCCTTGGCTAGGTTGGGTTATGAGCGAGTAAACCTGGTAGAAATGGAAGGACAGTGGAGCAGGAGAGGCGATATTGTTGATATTTTTCCTGTTTCGGCAGAATTACCTGTGAGGCTGGAATGGTTTGGGGATGAGTTGGAACAGCTTAAGGAATTTGATACGGCTACTCAACGCTCTTTGGATAAGATTGAAAGTTTATTATTAACTCCGACTTCATTTAGTGCAATTATTGCTAACACTATTTTAGAAGCAGATAAGAGTTTAGATGATTATTTGTCTGATGAAGAATTAGAGGGTTTATTAGAAGGTAATATTCCAGAAGGAATGCGTCGTTTTTTAGGATTAGCTTTTGAAAATCCTGCTTCTTTATTAAACTATTTACCAGAAAATACTTTACTAGCAATTGATGAAATTGAACAATGTCAAGTACATTGCGATCGCTGGTCAGCTAATGCGGAAGAACAGTGGAAGCGTATTAAACCTAAGCTACCTAAGATTCATACTATCTTTGAAGACTCCCTATTTGATAGCGATCGCTTTAAGACTTTATATTTATCAGAAATAGCCGAAGAAAAACCCCGTTTACCAATTCCCCATAAGCAGGATATTCCGATTAGTAATCTTTTCAGTCGTCCTATTCCTACTGCTCCTCACCAATTCGGAAAATTGGCAGCTATCTTAAGAGGAAAAAAAGACATTTATGGTGGTCTGACTTTAGAAAAGTATCGCGCTTGGGTTGTTTCTGCTCAACCAACTCGTTCTGCATCTTTACTACAAGAACATGATTGTCCTATACAGTTTATTCCTAATATTAAAGACTTTAATGCTATTGAGAAAAATCATATTCAAGATACAGTAGTAGCCTTAAAATATTCGGGTTTAGCAGAATTACAAGGGTTTATTTTACCTACTTACCGTTTTGTTGTAGTTACAGACAAAGAATTTTTTGGACAACAGACTTTAGCTAATACTGGTTACATTCGCAAGCGCAGAAAAGCTACTTCTAAAAAAGTCGATCTGGATAAACTGCGTCCAGGAGACTATATAGTTCATAAAAGTCATGGTTTAGGTAGATTTATTGAACTAGAATCCCTGGCTTCCAGAGAATATTTAGTGCTTAAATATGCCGATGGAACATTAAGAGTACCCGCAGATTCTCTAGATACTATTTCTCGTTATCGTCGTACAGGAAAAACCCGCCCTGTACTTAATAAAATGTCTGACAAGTCTTGGTCTAAAACTAAGACTAAGGTTAAAAAGGCTGTTAAAAAATTAGCAGTAGATTTAGTAAAACTTTATGCTAAACGCTCCAAACTTTCAGGTTATGCCTATCCTCCAGATAATCCCTGGCAAAAAGAATTAGAAGATTCTTTCCCTTATCAACCGACACCTGATCAACTAAAAGCTATTCAAGATGTCAAAATAGATTTAGAAAATGAATTACCAATGGATCGCTTAGTATGTGGTGATGTAGGATTTGGTAAGACTGAAGTAGCAGTTAGGGCAATTTTTAAAGTAATTACTAGTGGCAATAAACAAGTAGCATTCCTTGCCCCTACCACTATTTTAACTCAGCAACATTATCACACTCTTAAAGAAAGATTTGCTCCTTATCCTATAAATGTGGGGTTATTAAATCGCTTCCGCACTAACTCGGAAAAAAAAGAAATTATGCAACGATTAGCTACAGGAGAATTAGATGTAGTAGTGGGAACTCATCAGTTACTAGGGAAAGATGTGAAATTCAAAGATTTGGGAATGTTAGTAATAGATGAAGAACAAAGATTTGGTGTAAATCAAAAAGAAAAAATCAAAGCTTTTAAGAGTCAAGTTGATGTATTAACTCTTTCGGCAACTCCCATTCCCCGTACCCTCTATATGTCTCTGTCGGGAATTCGGGAAATGAGCTTAATTACAACCCCTCCTCCTTCTCGTCGCCCCATTAAAACCCATCTTTCCCCCTATAACCCTGAAGCCGTCAGGAATGCCATTCGGAATGAATTGGATCGGGGAGGACAAATATTTTACGTTGTCCCAAGAGTTGAAGGCATCGAAGAACTGGGAGGACAACTACGAGAAATGATTCCCAGTGCCAGAATTGCGATCGCCCATGGTCAAATGCCAGAATCAGAATTAGAAAGCACTATGCTGACTTTTAGCAACGGTGAAGCAGATATTCTGGTATGTACAACGATTATCGAGTCAGGACTAGATATTCCTCGCGTTAACACGATTATTGTTGAAGATGCTCAAAAATTCGGCTTATCCCAACTCTATCAACTACGGGGTAGGGTAGGGCGATCGGGAATTCAGGCACACGCCTGGCTACTATACCCCAATAAACAGAGTTTATCAGATACTGCTCGCAAACGCTTAAGAGCTTTACAAGAATTTAGCCAATTGGGATCGGGCTACCAACTAGCAACCAGAGACATGGAAATACGAGGTGTTGGTAATCTTTTGGGTGCGGAACAATCGGGACAAATGATTGCTATTGGCTTCGATCTTTACATGGAAATGTTACAAGAAGCCTTGCAAGAAATTCAAGGACAAGAAATACCGAAAGTCGAAGATACTCAAGTAGATTTAAAACTTACAGCCTTTATTCCTGCTGATTACATATCAGATATGGAGC
>JASJDF010000270.1 GCA_030065715.1 Xenococcaceae cyanobacterium MO_188.B19
GAATCAGCCGATTTAAAAGTAGAAGATATCGTAGTATTTATCGATCACGAAAGAGGCGTTAAAGACAGACTAGCTAAAAATGGCTATCGCGCTCATTCCATACTCTCTATTTCTGAGATTACAGAAACTCTCTATGCAGCAGGAAGAATTACTACCGAACAGTATCAAAATGTCACCACTCATTAAGCTATTCCGCATTTAAATTACTTATTCCTTGTCTAGTTTCAGAATCATAATTTTGAAACATCTCTTGTTGTATCGCTTTAAAGCAAATTACTGAAAAATAACCGAACCAGCTAACAATACCGAATAGCTTAGCTCCATCTTCAAGAATAGCGTAGTCGAATAATGAGATGTTAAAAAAATCTATACTTATCGATATACCAAAGAATAAAAATGCTAATAATAAAAGCACAAAATCAGTTTTGAGAATTACTCTTATGAATTTGGTAAGGTAGCATAAAACAATTACCAAATAACTAATAAAAAATATCTTTTCAGATAAAAAAGTTACATTGGGAAATAAGAATTCTCTTGAGTTCCAATTCTCTTCATGAAAAAGGAATAAATCATCTAATAGCAAAATTGTAGTTAGAAATCCAGAAGCTAGTAAAAAAATTGTTAAATTGTTTCTACTGCTACTGTTTCTTAATAACGCAAAACTAAAAAAACAGATAGATGCAGCAGCACACCAAAACAAAATACCTATATTAGAAACTGCACCTAGAAAAGGATTTGTTTTTGCGATCGCAGCAGGATCGTTCATAAAATCATTGATAGAAACCCCAGTTTTATAACTAACAAATACCACAAAAAATAGCAGTATTACTATTGGTGTATACAGCTTAATAAGTATAGGAAATAAGGTTTTAATTTGAGCAAATAATTTAGAAATCATATTTATAATTTTATTTGACTACTATTAAAAGAAAAAAGATCATGAAATAGTACAATACTTTTCTAATAATAGTCAAGCCGATCTAATATTTATTAATAGTTTGCGATTGTAAGTTTAATATGATTGACTTACTAAGTAATAAAAGTTAACTAGGATAAAAAAAAATTGGATTTTTGGCTTAAAACTAGTGGGACTTGGATTAATATTTTCACAGTTGCCTTAGGTACGACTTTGGGTTTAACCCTTAAAAATCGCCTGACTCAGAAAATGCAACTAATTATTACTCAAGGGATTGGCTTAATTACGATTTGGATCGGCTTGGGTATGGCAAATACAATGAATCAAGTAAAGATAGGAGGAATAGAGGGAGCCATCTTAGGACTCTTAGCTATAGTTATTGGTGGTATTTTGGGAGAATGGTGCCAAATAGAAGAAAAATTAGCTGGTATTGGTAACTGGTTAAAACAAAGATTTCGGGGGAGAGGTAGATTTACCGAAGGCTTTGTGGCTAGTAGTTTGTTATTTTGTGTCGGTCCAATGACATTACTAGGTTGTCTTAATAATGGTTTAACAGGAGACAATACCATATTGTTACTCAAAGCTACTATGGATGGCATTGTTTCAATCGCCCTCGCCAATATCTATGGTTTAGGAGTAGGGTTTTCGATTTTAGTTTTATTCTTTTATCAAGGAGGATTATCTTTAGCTGCTGGTGTAGTTGCTGATTTTGTCCCAGATCCTACTACCGATCCTCATATTTTATTGGCTACTGGGGTGGGTGGCATTACTATAGTTGCTATTGGCTTAAATCTGTTGGAGATTGTCCAAGTACGAGTTGCTTCTTTACTTCCTGCAATTTTAATTTCTCCCCTAATTTATTATCTAGTGCGTCTCATTTCCGAAAATTTGTTATAACCTCAGGTAGAAAATATATTTGAAAACAAAAAATGCTGAAATTGTATGGCGGTGCTAGAAGTAGAGCTTCTATTGTGCGGTGGTACTTAGAAGAATTATCTATCCCTTATGAATTTGTCTTGTTGGATATGGGAGCAGGGGAACACCAAAAGTCAGAATATCTAGCAATTAATCCTATGGGAAAAGTTCCTGCTATTGAAGATGGTGATTTTAAATTGTGGGAATCGGGAGCAATATTACTATACTTAGCCGAAAAATATGGCAAAGCTCCTAATTCTCTAGAAGCAAGAAGTGTTTATTCACAGTGGGTTTTGTTTGCTAACTCTACCCTAGCTACAGGATTATTCGTAGAAGCCAGTCGGGAGAAAGAAGTACCAAAACTACTGACAGCTTTAAGCACAATCTTGAACCAAACTCCTTATATATTAGGAGAAGAATTCACCGTAGTGGATGTAGCAGTAGGCTCTATGCTGGCTTATGTACCAATGATGCTTCCCATCGATCTAAATCCCTATCCTGTGATTCTAGAATATATCAAGCGGATGACAGAAAGACCAGCGTTTCAGAAAACTATTGGTAAAAGATAGAGGAAATAATAAGTAATAAGTAAATATGGAAAATTCTTCTAATCAAATTTATCCTGTAATTTGGCACAAGCAGAAAAATTGTGTTGTGCTAATCGATCAAACTCGCTTACCACAAGAATATAGCGTAGTTGAAATCGATCGCTATGAAGATATGGCACAGGCAATTAAAAATATGATTGTTAGAGGTGCGCCAGCTATTGGAGTAGCAGCAGCTTATGGAATGTATCTTGGTGCCAAGGAAATTAATACAAGCGATCGCGCCACATTTCTGCAAGAATTAAATATTATTGCCAACGTATTAAAGGAAACTCGCCCCACCGCAGTAAATTTATTTTGGGCAATCTCTCGGATGCTGAAAACAGCTTATGAGTCAGTTGATAGTGTAGCCCAGCTGAAAAAGATTCTCTTAGAAACCGCCCAAACTATTCAAAAGGAAGACTTAGAAACTTGTCAGGCGATCGGAGATCATGGTTTATCTATATTACCTAGTACCAAGGAAAAAGTTACAATCCTTACCCATTGTAATGCTGGCTCCCTAGCTACAGCTGGTTATGGTACAGCATTGGGGGTAATTCGCTCTGCTTGGCGTGAAAAAAGATTACAAAAGGTATTTGCTGATGAAACCCGTCCTCGTTTACAGGGGGCAAAATTAACGGTTTGGGAATGCATTCAAGAAGCAATACCAGTAACTCTTATTACAGATAGTATGGCTGCCCATTGTATGAAACAGAATATGATTGACTTAGTAGTTGTAGGAGCAGATCGTATTGCTGGTAATGGAGATACAGCCAACAAGATTGGTACTTATTCCCTAGCTATAGTTGCGGATGCTCATAATGTTCCTTTTTATGTTGCTGCACCTTTTTCTACTGTTGATTTTGAGTTAAGCGATGGCGGACAAATCCCAATTGAGGAGCGTGACTCCTCAGAAATTTATCAAATTGGAAATACTAAAATTTGTGCTCAGGGAGCAGAATTTTATAATCCTGCTTTTGATGTTACACCTGCTAAATTTATCCAAGGCATCATTACAGAGAAAGGAGTTATTCCACCACAAGAATTGACTAAATACAAAACTCAATGATGAATTCTCAATTCAATTTTTTTCAGCAATGGTATCCTCTTTCCCCTATTGAAGACCTTGATCCTACAAGACCAACTCCTGTGACTATATTAGGTCTTCAGTTAGTTATTTGGAAATCTCCGTCTTCTGATACCTTTCGGGTATTTCTCGATCAATGTCCCCATCGTCTCGCACCTCTAAGTGAAGGAATAATTGATCAAGATACAGGAAATTTAATGTGTAGCTATCATGGTTGGCAATTTGATGAGCAAGGTGTTTGTAAACGTATTCCTCAAGCTGAAAATCCCGATCTACTCACCAAAAATCAATCTAATTTATGTGCAGTCCCTTTGCCTTCTCGTCAAGAAAACGATTTACTATGGGTTTGGACAGATTCTCAATCATTTGCACAAGCTGAGAAAACACCATTACCTTTGTCTCCTCAAATAGATGCTAGTAAGGGTTTTATTTGGTCTTCTAAGGTGCGAGATTTAGAGTACGATTGGCAAACTTTAATCGAGAATGTAGCAGATCCGAGTCATGTTAACTTTGCTCATCATGGAATACAAGGCGATCGTAAACGAGGAAAACCAATTCCAATTAAGATTGCTCAGTCAACGGTTAATTTGATTGAAGCTAAAACTGATGTACCTTTTAAAACTGTCATCACTTTTGAACCTCCTTGCCGTTTAGAATATGAAATGTATTTTGGTGGAGATAAACAAGTTGGACTTATTACCTACTGCATTCCAGTTACTCCGGGTAAATCCAGAATTATCGCCCAATTTTCCCGTAATTTTGCTCAAAAACTGCATTATCTAACTCCTCGTTGGTGGGATCATATTCAAAACCGTAATTCAATCCTTGATGGTGATATGGTTTTACTCCATCAGCAAGAATATTTTTTGCAACAACGACAAAAAACAGAAAGTTGGAAAACCGCTTATCAATTGCCTACTAGTGCGGATCGTTTAGTTATTGAATTCCGTCAATGGTTCGATAGATACTGTGAGGGAAAAATACCTTGGCAAGAAGTAGGTCTTAATTCTCAAAAAACTCAAATTATTAGCGACCGCAAAAAGCTTCTTGATCGCTATCACCAACATACCAAACATTGTAGTAGCTGTCGCAATGCCCTAAAAAATATACAACGTCTGCAAGTAATACTAGCAATTTACTTTATCATTTCTGTTTCAGGAGTCGCTTTAATACCCGATTCATTACGACTAAAACTAGGATTACCCTTAATAATTGTGGCACTTTTAGGGTTAGGACTTGCTGCTTGGCTCAGATTTTGGTTACAACCGCGATTCTATTTTATTGACTATATCCACGCAGATAAGTAGGTGGGTGTAAATAAATATAAAACTTATTAATTCTCCTAATAAAATTTCAATAAAATGAAGATAAGGTGAATATTAAGTTAGCCAAATTTTATTAAGCTGACAACAAATAAAAGCTTAAATTAAGGTTTGGAATTTAGTGCGGTGTGAGAGCGAGAAAAAGTGGTTTCTCCTTGTTGCGCTAGGTAATTATAATTATGTTACAGTCCTTAATTTTTTTAGGTTTTATTATCTTCTTTTTTACTTTTTGGTATTGGATCCTGTCTAGTGATCAAGATTATAGTCCTCCGCCTGGTAGAATTTAACAGTTTAATTAATTGAACTGAAATGAAAGATTTATCCTGGTTTGGTACTCTCATCAATCCAATTTAGATAAGACAAAGAACCAGCTATCATAGGTAAAGCAATAATTTCAGGAATATCATAACTATGAAGTAGTTTGATTTTTTCAGCTAATTCAGAAAAAAGATTGAAACGAGTTTTAATAAATAACTGCCATTCTTGATCGTGGTGAATTGTTTCTGACCAAGTGTAAAAAGAATTTATAGGAGTAATATTGATGCAAGCTGCTAGCTTTTCTGTTAATAAAGCGGTAGCTATTTTTTTTCCTTCTGCTTCAGAAGCAACAGTAACCATTACCAAGCAATAGGAAGAAGCATCTTGTGTCATCATAAATTAATCTTGAGTAAACTCTGTGAAATGCTACTTAAGCAAATTATCACAGAGGGGACAATCTATTTTGGGTACTCTACAGAAAAAATTAAAGCTTCAAAAACTACAAAGATAATAAAAAGTAAAAATGCCAGCATTCCTCGTGTCTTGTTTTAGTATAGAGATTGTTTAATTGTATTAAGATCATAGTAAAATCTACTTAGGAGCATTGTAGTTTAGAGCACTTTCTTCGCAAAAGAGGTCAACCAGTTTTTAGTTGTTTATATTTCTAGCAAGTCCGCCTCTCCTAAATAAGAAATTCCTTGGGGTGTAATTTCAAATTTTAAAGGTAAAACTTTAACTCCTTTAACTACAGCTTGGCGTAATAATTGCCCATAAGTAGGATCGTAATTATCAGCAGGAGCAAAACTATGACAGTCCCCCCGATTAATAAAATACAACATCACGGATTTAGCATCAGGTAATAATGCCATTAATTCTCGGAGATGCTTCTGTCCTCTGGTAGTTACAGTGTCAGGAAATAGAGCAATATTATCTTGAGCTAGAGTTACACTTTTAACTTCTAGATAAATAGGTACTTGAGAATCTTCACCTGTTAATAAAAAATCAATCCTACTTTTTTTATCTTTGCCATAAGGAACTTCTTTCCTTACTTGAGTGTATTCAGATGCTAATTGAGGCAATAACTTTTTTTCTAAAGCAATGTTTATTACTTTATTGGGAATGCTGGTGTTGACTCCTACCCAGCTATTATCTATTTGAATCATCTCCCAAGTGTAAGCTAATTTTCGCTTGGGATTATCACTTTTAGATACTTGTACCAAACTTCCTACATCAGATACTCCAATCATGGGACCTGTATTAGGACAATGAGCCGTAATTATTTCTCCTGTTTCTAATTCGATATCTGCCAAAAACCTTTTGTAGCGTTTGATTAATTTACCTGAAATTAAAGGCGGATACTGATAGATCTGTTTCAATTAGCGATGCTCCCTAGATTTTAGTTGGCAAATGATGATCGATGGGTTACTAAAAACTTCACCCTAAAATGATGTAGAGATGCATCATTTTACCGAAAGGTACGAAGCTACATCTCTACAAAAGATATTGATTAACGAGATTTTAATTTACTGCTGTAGGAATAATTGCAGCTATGCGTTGAGTGGAAATGTCTCTAAAAGCAGTAAACGCCAAGTTAAAGATTTTTTGTGGTTGCAATTCTTCCCTAAGCAACCCCCAAAGCCTCTGGACTTCTTCGGTATGTAATTTATCATCTTCAGTTAGGGCTAATAATATTTGATGACGCAAATATTGCCCTTCTTCTGATAAAAGATATTGTAATCCTAATTGTGCTGTGGGTAAGAGGTCGAAGCCACGATCATCACGAGCGATCGCAATCATATTTTCTAGTCTTTCCCACTGGAATTTACCGTCTTTAATTAACACTTCTAGTAAGCGTTTTCTGAGTTGGGGGGATTCTCCTGTTAGCAGTCGCCGAGAGACGTAAGGATAAGATACTTCGACGATCTTGAAGTTTTTATTGAGGCTAAGAGCCAAACCTTCTTGAGTAATCAGGGAACGAATAATCAGGGCAAATTTAGCGGGAACCCGAAAAGGATATTCATACATCAATTCGGAAAATTCGTCGGTGATGGTTTTGAAGTTAAAATCTGCGACACTCTCTCCCATGGCTTTGCCTAAAACTTTTTCTAAAGCAGGAATAATCGGGGTAATATCAACATCAGGAGTGAGAAAGCCTAAATTAACAAAATCTCTGGCTAAAGCTTGATAATCTCGGTTAATTAGTTGCACTACCGCACTAGCTAGAGTTTCTTTAGTATTTTCGTCTAGCTGATCCATCATGCCAAAATCAATGTATGCCATGCGACCATCTAGGGTGGCAAATAAGTTTCCTGGGTGGGGATCAGCGTGGAAAAATCCATGTTCTAGTAGCTGGCGTAATCCAGAGGTAACACCAATTCTGATTAGATTATCTGAATCTAAACCCGCAGCTTCGAGTTTGGATAAATCGGTGAGTTTAATTCCGTCGATCCATTCTAGGGTTAGAAGATAGTTTTTAGTATATTCCCAATAGATAACTGGGACTTTTACTTCTGGATCGTTGCGGAAATTAGCTGCAAATAACTCGGCGTTTCTCGCTTCATTAAGATAATTAATTTCTTCAAAAAGCTTAATTCCGAATTCATCTACGATTAAGGTTAGATCGTGACCCAAGTTTAAGGGAAGCCAGGGTGCAAGCCAAACAGCCCCCAAGCGCATTAAATACAAATCCAAATTGAGTATAGGACGTAAATTAGGACGTTGTACTTTTACTGCTACTTCCTCTCCTGTGTGCAATACGGCTCGATAAACTTGACCTAAACTGGCTGCTGCTACTGGATGGGGTGAAATCTCTCTGTATGCCTCATCTATAGAACAACC
>JASJDF010000271.1 GCA_030065715.1 Xenococcaceae cyanobacterium MO_188.B19
AGTGAGGCGAAAGTTTCATGCTGCGTTCTGAAGACGAGTCGCCTCGGTGACGAGGTGGCTTAGTTTAACAATAAGCATTATGGCACACCAATCAACCCTCAAGCACCAGAAAGAATACCAGGTGGTTCTAGTAGCGGTTCGGCTGTAGCAGTGGCTAATGGTAGTATTGATATTGGTTTGGGTACAGATACTGGCGGTTCGATCCGTGTACCAGCTAGTTACAATGGTCTTTACGGTTTGCGTCCTAGTCATGGTGCAGTTAGCTGTGAAAATTTAATTCCTTTGGCACCAAGTTTTGATACGGTAGGCTGGATGACTCGCGATCTTGCCACTTTAATTCGAGTAGCTGAAATACTATTACCATCGGGTAGTAATAATAACTTATCCCATTTGGTTATATCCAATATTGAGGGTATTGAATCTTGGACAACCGCTCGCGAATCCCTTTTAACAGCTATAGCTAATCAGTTTGAGTCAGTAGAAGAAATTGAAATTAGTAGAGACCATTTAACAATGGCTAGTAATGCTTTTAGGGTTTTACAAGGTCGAGAAATTTGGCAAGTTCATGGTAAATGGATTGAAGAACAAAAACCTGATTTAGCCAATGAAATAAGAGAGCGTTTTATGTGGTGCAAAAATTTAACCCTAGATGATCAACAGCAAGCCAAGAATCAAGCTGATAGATTTATTGATTTTTGGCACAGTAAGGTATTGAGGAGCGTTAATCAAGTGTTACTTGTTCCTACTACTCCAGGTGCTGCGCCGTTATTAAATACTCCCCCATCCCAACAGCTAGAATATCGTAACTTTTTGCTTGGTCTTACGGCTCTTGCTGGTTTAACCAAAGCACCACAAATAAGCTTGCCCTATTTGACTAGGGAAAAAGCACCTTGGGGAGTATCGTTATTAACTCATTCTAGTTACGACCGAGCCTTACTGGCTTGTGCTAGTAAAATAGACAAAATTTTAACAAGCGAGGGCTAAACCATCGGCTCTAGGCTCAGAAGCAGCAATTAAAACACCATCTTGACGCAGAATTATTTGACCTTTGCCAAACATCCGAGGATGAGCTAGACGAATATTGTGTCCTCGTTCAACTAAATCTAAAACTATATCTGGGGAAACACCACTTTCTAATAACACTAAATCTTTTTCTAGATAACGCCAACGGGGAGCGTCTAAAGCTGATTGGGGATTCATACCGTAATCAACCATATTTACTACTACCTGTAAATGTCCTTGAGGTTGCATCGGCGCACCCATTACCCCAAAAGCCCCAAGAGCGAGATCTCCTTGGGTGAGAAACCCAGGGATAATAGTGTGGAATGGGCGTTTATTGGCTGCTACTTGATTAGGATGTCCTGACTCTAGAGTAAATCCTAGACCTCGATTATGGAGAGCGATACCTGTTTCTGGCACTAATAACCCACTGCCAAAACCATGATAATTAGACTGAATCATAGATACCATCAGGTTTTCGTCTGCTGCTGCTAGATAAACTGTTCCCGTTTCAGGTAAGCCTGGTGTTGGCAAGGAAATAGCTTGTTCTCCAATAAGTTTACGCCGTTGCAAAGCATAATTTTGAGCCAGTAGTTGTTGCACAGAGACGGACATAGATCGCGGATCGGCGATATATTGATGTAAATCGGCAAAGGCTAATTTAATGGCTTCAATTTGGAGATGAAAACTTGCTCCCGAATCTCTGGGATATTGTTTTAGATCAAATCCTTTGAGAATATTTAGACCCATTAAAGCTGCAATTCCTTGGGTATTAGGGGGAATTTCCCAAACTTTGAGATCGCCATACTCAGTAGAAATCGGTTCTACCCAGTCTGGGCAATGGTTAGCTAAATCTTCGGTACTAATCAAACCACCTGTGTCTGCTGCATAATTTGCGATCGCATTTGCTAATTTTCCTTGATAAAAACTTTCTCCTCCTGTTGTGGCAATTTCTAGGAGAGTATCAGCATGAAGCTTACTACCCCAAAGTTCTCCTACTTTTGGAGCGCGATTATTGGGGAAAAATACCTGTTTAAAGGGCTGATATTCTGGAGCAGTTAGGGGTAAAAAAATCTCTGCTGCTCTTTGCCAAGCTTGGGCTGTTACAGGAGATACAGGATAACCTTCCCTAGCGTAACGAATTGCTGGTTCAAATAACTGCTCAAAGGGTAACTTACCCCATTTCTCCCAGAGACTACGCCACCCTGATACTACTCCAGGTACGGTAACGGTTAACCAACCTAAAGGGGGAATTGCTGTTAAATCCTGAAAACAACTACGATTTAAAGCCTGGGGACTTCTACCAGAGGCATTCAAACCCTGTAGTTTACCATCCCAAACTAAAGCAAAACCATCTCCACCAATACCATTTGAAGTAGGTTCTACTACAGTTGATGCGATCGCGGTGGCAATGGCAGCATCTACCGCATTACCTCCCGCCCAAAACATCTCCATTCCTGCTAATGTGGCTAAAGACTGACTAGTTGCTACTGCACATTTGCGACCTAAAACGACGCAACGAGATGAAGAGTAAGGATATTGCAGCAAATTATTCATAAATAAGTACCAAGCGCATAATTAGGATTTACTCAGAAAGTTTCAAACGTTGAGCTAAAAAACGCAAGATCAATATCCCCAAAACAATTGAACTCATAAAAGCCAACCAAAATCCTTTCATAAAGTTAGCTGACTGGTCTAAGGCATAGCCTCCAAGGGCGGGTCCAATAAAATAACCGATCGCCCAACACTGGGAATTAATTGATAAATATACTCCGCGCAAGGATTCTGGGGCAATATCAGCAATAAAAGCGGAAGCGGAAGGAGTGTATGCAACCATCCCTAAAGCCATAATTCCTAGAGCAATTATTGCCCAAACTAAAGGCTTAGGTGATGTGCCGATAAGCCACACACAAAAGAAGCCTATCCCCCAAAAAATCATAGCAATGGTTAATGCCTGAATACGAGTAAATTTATTTAACCAACGAGCCATAGGTAATTGGCAAATTGCAGCAAAGGTGATGTGCCAAGTAAATAAACCACTAATGACTTTTTCTGATAGTCCTGCCCCTGCAAAGTTTTTAAGATAGAGAGGTAGGGTACTTTGTACTTGGGATAGATAAATAGTGAAGAGAATATTTACTACTACATAAATCATCAAAATGCGATCACGAAGTGCCTCGGCATACCCGAGACCGCGTATTGCCTCAGTGTAGCCAAGATTTGGAAGATTTAATAACCAACCCCCAGAAGTGATTTGGGATTGTGATGAAAATTTGTAGGTTTCTGCGATCGCAAAATAAATAATACCAAAAAAAACCACAAAAGAAATGCCATCGATGACAAATAAAAGACGGTAATTTCCAGAATTGGCAATTAATGCACCACCTAAAACCACTCCTAAGCTTAAGCCCAAACTATCCGCTAATCTGGTAATGGCAAAGGCTTCATTACGCTGTTTGGGGGTAGTTAAATCGATAATAGCAGCTTCTGTTGCGGGCCAATAGAAACCGATACCCAAACCCATCAACATATTACCCACTACCAAGAGGGGAAAATTATCTGCCATAACTAAAAAGACATCTGCTAAGGCGGAAATAGCAGCAGAGATTAGTAAAGTTTTTCTTCTACCCCAACGGGGAGAGTCAACCCATTGTCCTCCTATAAACCGCCCTGCTACTCCCGATACGGAAGCACTACCCAAAGCCAAACCCACTAAAGTGGAAGAGATGCCAATCTGATTTACGAAAAAAATTGGAGCATAGAATAAAGTAAATCCTGTGCCAATTTCTAGCAACAGTCTTCCTCCCGCCAGAATCCAAATTGGCAGCTTAAATTTTGGTAATATCACAGCAAAAAAAAACCTCGGCTATACCGAGGATACAATTCAGGAGAAATCAATGTTGACGCGAAACATTGATATAACTGTTAAAACAATGGTTCAATCTGTCGGACTAAGTCAGACAACTTCTGCCGTCATACTAACAGGATATAAATTTAGCAATAAGCCAGACTTAGAATAGATCAAAGCCTATTGTGTTAATTTATATTGCTTAAAGTAACAAAAAATTTACAAAAACACAATATTTAAGAATTTATTTGAGGTGTAGATGCTACCTTATCGCTAAACTACTACTACCGTTATAGTTTCCTGGGTATCTGATGATTATTGCGATTACGGCTTTAAAAGGAGGGGTGGGCAAAACCACAACCGCAGTCCACTTAGCTGCATATTTACAGACTTTATCTCCTACTCTACTGATTGATGCAGATAAAAATCGTTCTGCTTTAGTTTGGTCTAAGGAAGACAAATTGCCTTTTTATGTGGCTTCTCAGGCTGGTTCTCCTGCACTAATTAAAAAATTCACCCATATTATTATTGATACCCAAGCTAGACCCGAACCAGAAGAACTAGCGGATTTAGCAGAAGGAAGTGACTTACTTATATTACCAACTACACCCAATCCTTTGGATTTAGATACTACAGTTAAAGCGATCGAATTACTAGAACCACTGAAAGTGAATTATAAAGTATTACTAACTAAAGTGGATTCTCGTACTACTAACGGTAGGGATGCCAGAAAATTCTTGGAAGAAGCTAAATTACCCATGTTTAGAGTTGATATTCCCCTTTTAGTGGCATTCCAGAGATCCCCAGGAAAAGGCGTAATTGTCAAAGATTATCCTGATCCTAGAGCCCCTTTAGGCTGGTCAAAATATGTCTCTGTAGGCAAGGAAATTATCAAATAAACTCCATGTCTGAGAGCTTAGTCTTAATTGGTGGGGGTCATTCTCATGCGATCGCTCTTGATTTGTGGGGCAAAAATCCCCTTCCTGGAGTAAGTTTGACCTTGATTACTGATGTAGAAAATACGCCCTATTCAGGGATGTTACCAGGCTATGTAGCAGGTTTTTACACTTACGAGGAAACTCATATAAATTTGCCTGCTCTCGCCAAATTTGCAGGGGCAAATTTAATCATTGATCGTGCTATCGCTCTTGACTTAAATAAAAATCAGGTAATTTGTCAAAATCATTCTCCGATCGACTTTAACTATCTCTCAATCGATATTGGTAGTACTCCTAAAACTATCTCCGTACCTGGTGCCACAGAATATGCCATACCAGCCAAACCTGTGCCGTTGTTTCTGAAAGGATGGGAACAACTATTACAGCAACAAAAACAGCATCCTGAGCAAGATATTAACATCTCTATCGTAGGGGGAGGAGCAGGAGGTGTAGAGTTAGCTTTGAATATGTATGCTCGCTTAGAAAATAGCAATGTTGAAGCAAAAAAGAGGGGCAAAATTAACATTGATTTGATTCATCGAGGGGAAAAACTGCTTTCTGGTCACAATAATTGGGTAAGTAAGCGATTAGAAAAAATACTATTACAAAAAGGAATTAAATTATATTTACAAACCACAGTAACGGAAGTATTACCAAATAAAATTATTGCTCAGACTACTAACTCTTCAATTACTACTATTCCTACTCAATACATCTTTTGGGTCACTCAAGCCACTGCACCTGAATGGATTAGAACTAGTGGTATAGCTACAGATCAAGAAGGATTTATCCTAATCAAAGATACCCTCCAGTCTCAAAGCCATCCCCATATTTTTGCTACAGGAGATATTGCGACAAATCCTCACTATTCTCGTCCCAAAGCTGGGGTTTTTGCGGTACGTCAAGGACAACCTTTATATCATAACTTGAGGTCTCATATTCTAGGGAAGCCTCTACAAAGCTATATTCCCCAAAAGAAATATCTAGCCTTAATTGGCACAGGAGACAAAAGTGCGATCGCATCATGGGGTAAATGGGGACTACAATCTCCTCTACTCTGGCACCTGAAAGATTATATAGACCGCAAGTTTATGAATTTAATTCAGAAAGTTAATATTTAACTTCTTAGAAACTTTAAAGTTGATAGCTAACTTTTTAGAAACTTTAAGATCCGTATCACATACGTAAGCATTTGATTGTGACATCTTGGAAAAAATATTCACTATAAAAAAAGATGTACCGTATTTATTCTACTATTTTAATTTTTTCTTTAATCTTTCCTCAAGTTGCTAATGCTTGTGAGAGTGGTGATTCTGATAATACTTTCAACAAGAGCGATTGGCTCAAAATTCAAAGAATAACCAAAAATAATTCTATGAGTATTAATAGAGAACCTGTACGTAAAAGCGCTATTATCGGAATCATTGGATTTGGAGGAAAATGTTCTACATCTGCTAATGGCAGAATTGAACAATGTGTTTGGATTGATGGAAAAAATTGTAAGAAGAAAATCAAAGCTAAATTCCGCGATCAAGAATTATCTACAATTAGTAAATCAGGATTTTAACTAAAGTTATTTCAGAATAAAACATGGGGTTGTGGTGGGTAACGAGTAATGAGTAATGAGTAACGAGTAACATCTTAGTTTTTCCTGCTACTTGTTACACAATGCTCGGATTTTCAGAGTGCAATGGCTTAAGCACATTGCACTTTTTTAAGCTAAAAATCCTCAAAATTCTTATCTAGTATAGCTTCCCTATTTATTCAGCAGACCCTATTTAATTGGCTGAAATCCAGCAGTTTGCATGCCATCGGGCATTTCCAGAATCGATAAATTATTACTATCTTCTTGGTTATAGGTTAGTTGGAGTCTTTGCTCACCAGCGTATTTGATCAGTTTACCACTATATTTTTTAGCTTTGGTTCCTAGTCCTTGAATCCATATTTTCCTCTGAAACACTGTAGCTCTAGCTAAATAAATTACTAGGTCATCCCGTGAAGGACGATTCACTGTTACACTAGCTGTGAGGTGAGCTAGTCCTCTTTCATCCATCTCTTCAGTTAAAGCCTTTGCTGTATTCCTAATACCTCGAACCGCTACAATCGCAGCAGCAACTGCCATAGTAATATCGATTCCTTCATCAGTAAAAATTTTTTCTTGGGAAAGATATTTGAAGTTGGCTTCTCCCAAATCCCCTCGAATACGACGATGAATGAGATTGCGAGGATTGTAATGATTTAGGGCACCAGCGATCGCACCACAAGCAGCGCGGGGTTCTCGCCAAGGGGATTCACGGGTTTTACCATAAATACGCTTTCCTCCTTCTTTTAAACGCCCTACATGGGTTTTTAAGTCAATGGCTACTAGTGCCATTGATTGAGCATTACCGTTATACAATCTTTCCCGTAGAGATTCATCCAGTTGATGGGCTACAGTAACATGGGCAAGGGTAGAGCCGTTGTCCGTACCTCCTCCCGCAGGGAAAAATGCTTCTAGTTTGAGTTCTCCAATTTCCGAGAGGGTGGCAAAACGGGAAGCTACTACATCTCGATAACGTTTGGTTGCTTCCCCTTGGTGTATGCGATCGCCACAATTGGTATAAGCTAGGGTTGTAACTACACTGGGTAGGCTCAAATCTGCACCACAAGCTTTAATTTCTGTCTGACTAGTTGCTGCTAATTGGAGTTCATCTCTAAGTAATTGTAAACCCTGAATTAGCATATAGCGATCGCTGACAATTTCGTTAAGATAGTTATGGTAAGCGTTGCGTTCCATACCAAAACTAGCAGGTAAAGACCAAAATCGTTCAATACGTTTTCGAGCAGCCGTAGCATCAAAAGGGATAACCATAAAAATCTTATGATGAAGACTTAAATGCCACTACTGTAACTTATTCAGTTTATGATTAATCATAGTTCGGATTTCCTAGTTTTTAGAAGAAATATTGAAGTACATTCCCTAGAAACAAATTTGTCAAAGCTGAAAATTTCGATCATAGTTAGCGATCTATCCAGCAGTGGTGCTGGTAGGTGGGGCGGAGGAGTACGTCCCTTTCTATTGGCGCAAACCCTTCTTAAACTTGGCTATAACGTGGAAATGCTGGGGGTAGCTTTCGGTGAAGTTG
>JASJDF010000272.1 GCA_030065715.1 Xenococcaceae cyanobacterium MO_188.B19
ACAATAATTCCACAACCATCTACAACTCCCAAAAGCTTTTGCCAATGAGTGTTTTTGTTCTGAGGTCGGATACAGTCTGACTTTTACTACGTTTCTCATATGCGAAGCGGTTATACCACAAGGGTACAATGTCCGAAGGTGTATCCTTTAGGAATCCTTTAGGATGACCACATTTTAACACATATTGCTTTATTGTTAAAATATAATCCGATAGGTTATCGCGCTTGTTCTCGACACGAGGAACGAGTGAACCTCTCCAGACACTCGTGCTATCGCACAGAGTGCTGGGCTTCCCACTCGCAAGCTAAAAAAGATGACTTGGCACAAATGAACGAAGAGTACTTCAAATCTCTCAATCAGGAGAGATTAGTTGAAGTTGCCAAGAATCTACATCATTTCTGAACAGAGTCGAGAATTAATTAAGTTGAAACTGGAAGCTCATAAATGGAATCTGGGAGCTTCATCAGTTAGGGAATTGTTAGAGAACGTTGTAAATAAAATCTGTTAAAACTTATGCTCTTTAAGGGAACTATGAGTAATAGTTATTCATTTGCTCCTTTCTAGATATGACCCAACAGAATAGTCAACACGGTGATGGGACAAGGTCGGAAAATCCCACCGTTCCTCAGCGTCAATCTAATTCTTCTTATAATAGTAATTTTTCTATGGGAGATTCTAAGGTTGCTTTATCTCCCGATATTCTTGCTAAACAAATAAAAATCTCTCAAGAAAACGCTGCTAAATCGGTTGATTCTGTGGCAAATATCGAAAAAAATCGCAATTGGTGGCAAAACCTGGGACTAAGAAACCAAATTGCTATCGGTGCAGTAGGTATTAGTTTTATTTCTGCTGTAGTAGCTGGGGGTAGTAGCTACTATTTTGCCAATCATTTTAGCAGTTTAATCTTTGATAGCGCGATCGCAGCTGTAGTAGCTGGGGGAGTAGCGATTATTTTTAGTCGTCAAGTCAATCAAGAAATTGCACGGGTGAATCGGGTAGTTAACCAACTGGGAAAAGGTCAATTAGATATCAATATCGGAGATCAACAACTAGATGAATTAGAACTTTTAGGGAGTAATCTTCATCAATTATCTAGTCAATTGCAGAGTTTATCCGACGAACAGATTAGAATTAACCGACAAAGACAGTTATTTAGTAGTGTGGCGTTTCGGACTCGCCAGACAGCAAACAAGCATATTTTGCTCCAAACTGCGGTAGATGGAGGGAGGGAAGTACTAGAAACCGATCGCGTTGTGGTATATCGTTTCAATGATGATTGGAGTGGCACCATGGTAGCGGAATCTGTTGCGGATGGATTCCCCAAAGTACTGAATGAAACCATTGGTGACCCCTGTTTTCGCGATCGCCATGTCGCCCAGTATCAAGCAGGAAGAATTCGCGCCATTAGTGATATCTATCAAGAGCCTGGACTCACTGACTGTCATATTCGGATGCTAGATCAATATAAAGTCCGAGCCAATCTCGTAGTACCTATTCGCCAGAAAGCAAAGCTGATGGGGTTATTAATTGCCCATCATTGTTCGGGAGCTAGATATTGGTCAAAAAATGATATTGATTTTATGAACCAACTAGCCACTGAAATTGAATATGGTCTTGACTATATCAATTTTGTGGAGGAACAGGATAAAACTGCCAGAAAAGCCTGGTTTTTTGGGGATATTGCCTTTAGAGCTAGTCAAAACATGGATTTAGATGATGTTTTTAACGCCACAGTACAAGGGGCGAGAGACATCCTAGAAACAGATAGAGTTATGGTGTATCGTTTCAACCATGATTGGAGTGGCACCATGGTAGCGGAATCCGTTGCCGATGGATTTCCCAAAGTTCTGGAAGAGCGCATTGACGATCCTTGTTTTCGGGGGCGTTATGTAGATTTATATAGAGATGGTAGAGTTAGAGCGATCAATAATATTCGCACCGAAGCAGGGTTAACAGAATGTCATATTCGCACTCTGGAAAAATATGGAGTGAAATCAAATCTAGTTGCACCTTTACGTAAAGATGGTCAACTTATGGGGTTATTAATTGCTCATCATTGCTCCCATCCTAGAGTTTGGCAACAAGAAGAAATTGAATTTTTTTCCCAATTAGCAACTCAAGTAGAATATGCCATAGACCGACTCAGCTTTATTGATAAAATCAAAGCCACGGCTGGTAGAGCTAGATTATTTGGTGATATTGCCTTCCGCGCCCGTCAATCCCTTGAAAAAGATGATATTTTCCGTATTACTGTTCAAGGAGCTAGAAAAGCCCTAAAAACTGATCGAGTACTAATCTATAAGTTCAATTCTGACTGGAGTGGTACGATGGTAGCGGAATCCGCAGGAGAGGGTTTTATTAAAGTTCTAGATGTGCGGATTAATGACCCCTGTTTCAAAGGGCGTTATGTAGATTTATACCGTAATGGTAGAGTCAAAGCAATCAATGACATCTATCATGAGCCTGGCATGACTGATTGTCATTTAAGAACTTTAGAGCAGTATGATGTGAAAGCAAATTTAGTTGCACCGATTCGCAAGGATAATAAACTATTTGCTCTTTTGATTGCTCATCAATGTACTTCCCCTAGAGCTTGGCAAAAATCAGAAATTGACTTTTTTTCTGAGTTAGCAACCCAAGTAGAATATGCTCTAGATCATATTAGCTTTATTGAGAAATTAGAAAAAGCCCGTGCTGAAGCCGAAACCGCCTCTCAGGAACAAAAGCGACAAACCGACGCTATTCAACACCAACTAGATGCTTTAGTAAAAGATGTCAAAGGTGCATTTACTGGCAATCTAACAGTTAGAGCCCAAGTTACCGAAGGAGAAATTGGCATTGTAGCCAGATTTCTCAACAATACACTAGAGAATCTACAACGGATTGTCTTACAAGTACAGTCTGCTTCTGGTGCAGTAATCGAGACTGTTCATGGTTCAGAAAATAATATTAATAGCCTTTCTAATGATGCTTCTCGTCAAGCAGAAGCTATTACTACTGCTTTGGGACAAATTCACGCTATGGCGGATTCAATTCAAGGGGTGGCGGAAAATGCCCAAGCAGCTAAACAAATGGTACAAGAGGCAAATAATAACCTAGAAGACGGCGATCGCACTATGAATCGTACCGTAGATGGTATCATGGCAATTCAAGAGACTGTCGAAGAAACAGCCCAAAAAGTTAAACGTCTTGGGGAAGCATCTCAAAAAATCTCCCGTGTAGTTAATCTCATTCGAGATTTAGCCAATCAAACTCACGTCTTAGCTCTCAATGCTTCCATAGAAGCCAATGGGGTATCTAGTGAAGGACAAGGTTTTGCCGTAGTTGCCGAAGAAGTACGCTCTCTATCCGAACAATCCACCGCAGCTACTAAAGAAATCGAACAAATTTTAGAGGAAATTCAAACTGAAACCAATCAAGTTGCCACTGCAATGGAAGCAGGCAGAGAACAGGTAATAGCAGGAACCAGACTAGTCGAAAGCACTAGACAAAAACTAACTTCTATTTCCAGGGTAAGCGGACAAATTCGTCAGTTAGTCGAGAAAATGGCACAAGCAGCCACTGCCCAAGCCAAAACCTCTGCTTCTGTTTTTAAAACCATGCAAGAAGTAGAAACTATTGCTCAACATACCTCAGCAAAATCTGTTACTAGTGCCGATTCTTTCAACAAATTACTAACAGTAGCCCAAGAATTAAAGGAAAGTGTGACTCAGTTTAAGGTTAAGTAGTTAATGGTTAGTAGTTAGTGGTTAGTCCTAAAGGATATATGCGTCCTAAAGGATACACCTTCGGATATAGCGGTATCCCCTTGCGGGACACCTGCGGATATAGTTAGTGGTTAGTTGCTAATTTTTTACCTATTCCTCGTTACTTATTACTCGTTACTCGTTACTCGTTCCTCCTTCCTCGTTCCTTATAAATAAAATGGTATCTGACTTCCGCCCTCGTGAATCTTATCAATTTTTCTTGCAAGAGGCTGTAGAACTTCTACAATCTCTAGAACAAGGTTTGTTGGAATTGAGAGATGATCATAGTACCCAAAAAATTCATAATCTGATGCGTACTGCCCATTCTATTAAAGGAGGTGCTGCTTGTGTTGGGTTAAATCATATTAAAAAAATTGCTCATGATTTAGAAAATGCTTTTAAAATCCTCTACCAAGACGGGATAGAAATTGATTTTGAATTAGAAGAGTTATTACTACAAGCTTATGATCGCCTTAAATCTCCTCTGATGGCTGAAATCCATACAGGAGAAACCGATCCAGAAGCAACAATTGCCAAGGCGCAGCCTGTATTACAACAATTAGAAGCAAAATTAAAAGCCCAATCTAGCTATAAAAAAATAACAGATTTTCCTTTTGCTAGGGAAATCGATCAAGGACTAGATCGTTTATCACTAATATTATCTAGTCCTGATGAAACCGACATTTTACAAGCACTAAAAGTACAATTTACGATTTTTCGAGGATTGGCGGAAGTGTCTGGGATTGCTGATTTTCTCACTATTGCAGATTCTACTCTAGAGCAACTCAATAACAATCCCAATTCTGTAATTACCATTGGCGAAAATGCTTTAGCTCAATTTCGTGCTACTTATGAGGCGATAACCAAAATTCAAAAGACTAATTTTGATCCTCAGAGTAAGGAAAAAACAACTAGTTCTCTAGTTTTGCATTCAGAACTCAGTTCCAGTCTCAGTAGTAAACCAGAATCAGAAAAAATACCAGAGGATATTATTGATTCCCAAATCATTAAATCAACTCTAGACAAAATTACCACCACTACCAACAATCAAAATACTGATTACAAAACTTTTGCTGATTATAAATCTACTAGAGATCAATTAATTCCCGATCCCAATCAACAACTTCCTTCTTTGGCATTAGGTATTAGAATGGATACCTCTCGTTTAGAGCTACTCCATAATCTAGTAGGAGAGTTGGTTACTCAAGACAATCGCTTTTTATTACAAAATCAACAAAATGGGGAAACTCTGGCTTCTCTGGGTCAATGGTACAATCGCTTTAAGCAGTTGAGTCAAAATCTTAAACTTTGGGCTGACAGACTACCTAATGATACTTGGCAATCTGAGAGAGTTAGCAAGGAAACTTCATCAAGAAATACCTCTAATACCCAACATCTCAAAAGTTCTCTCCAAACTATCTTAGAAGAGTTAGCACAGTTGGGAGAAGGATTACAAGATTTAACTTTCTTAGAGCAAAGTTTTGAAAAAATACGCAAAACTCGGCAGAAAACTGTAAAAAAAATTCAAAATAATCTATTACAAGCCAGTATGCTTCCCATAAGGGAGTTACTAAATCAATTTCCTCGCACTGTCAGAGATATTTCAATTCAAAGTCAGAAAAAAGTTAAGCTGGAATTTCAAGGGGAAAAAACCCTGATTGATAAAGCAATTCTGGAAAAACTTTATGACCCTTTAGTACATTTGATTAGAAACGCGATCGCTCATGGCATAGAAACTCCCGAAGCCAGAATTAATCTCAACAAATCTCCTCAAGGTAAAATTGCGATCGCTGTTTGTCATCAGGGAAATCATACTTATATCGAAATCAAAGACGACGGAAGGGGTATTGATTGGCAAAAAATTAGGGAATCTTTAGTCAGGAACAATATCTTATCCCTCAATGAAGCCAACAACTTACCCAAGTCTCGACTCTCCGAGTTTTTATTCGACTCTGGCTTTTCTACTGCTAATTCCGTAAGCACCCTCGCAGGTAGAGGAATGGGATTATCGGCAGTGAAACGACAAATTCAAAGCCTAAAAGGTACCATTTCTGTCAAATCTAAGCTCAATGTTGGTACAACTTTTATTATTCGTTTGCCCCTCACCCTTACAATTGTCAAATTACTAGTGTTTAGTATTGCTGGTAATCTCTTAGCTATTCCCGTTGATTCTCTCGTTGCAATTGTTTTAGCCGATAAACAAGATATTCAAACAGAAGGAGATAAACAATATTACCAGTGGCAAGGACAACGAGTAACTATTTGCCCCGAAGCTTTACTTTCTTCCTATCATTATCCTCGTACCGTCGATCCCAGTAAACCCTTATGTGGTAAAGATTGGCAAAACTCCCACAAAATACCTCTTCTGTTACTTTCCGATGGCACAGAAATTGTCGCTTTAAGGATTGAGAAAATTTTAATGGAACAAGACCTAGTTATTAAACCCTTTGGTCGCGCGATCGCATTTCCTACGAGTCTAATTGGTTGTACCCTGCTGGGGGATGGTCGTCTTATACCTGTTCTCAACGGGGTAGCAGTAGTAGATAAATGGCTCCAATTTTCTGAAGGTAATGTCTCTATTCCCCCTGTATTAAATATACCCACTCTACCGACAATACTGATTGTTGATGACTCCCTAACCATCAGACAAACTCTCTCTACCACTCTACGCAAAGCTGGATATCGAGTTATTCAATGTCGAGATGGTATTGAAGGAGTGGAACAACTTAAACGGGGAGAGCATATTCAAGCCGTAATTTCTGATATTGAAATGCCTAGAATGAACGGTTTAGAGTTTCTCAGTCGTACTCGTCAACTGCGAGGTACTTCCTTACCTGTAATTATGCTAACCTCTCGCATCAGTGGTAAATACCGTGAACTAGCAGAGAATCTAGGTGCAACTCGCTATTTAACCAAACCTTTTGTTGATCGAGAATTATTAAATGCTTTAGAAGAATGTCTTGGCAGATCCTCCTATTCCAGTTAAATCAATTTTATTTTGCTTAAACTGTTGCTATAGATTAATACTTCTGTTATAGTTGTAAACGGCAACAAAAACGTTGTTTGCCGGGATAGCTCAGTCGGTAGAGCAGAGGACTGAAAATCCTCGTGTCGGCGGTTCAATTCCGCCTCCCGGCATCAAGATAAAATCACTCTTCTTACCCCATTATAAGGGTTTCAGCGATTATATTCAAGCTGTTCGGTAGCTTGTTTAAATTATTTTTAGGTATTTTTAGATGAGTTTAGCTAAAAAATTGGTGTAAAATTGGTGTAAAAATCTAGAGTAGAGGACTGGTTACACCACATCTGCCTATGTATTCTAAAACCCATGGAAAAAAAGCTTCTAAAGGCTCTGTAGTCATTATCAATTCTAATGGTCGATTACAATTGCGATTTAGCTATGAAGGCAAGCGTCATTACATTTCTATTGGATTACCTGATACTCCTAACAATCGCAAACTAGCTGAATTTAAAGCATCTGAGATTGAGAAAGATATTCTTTTCGAGAGGTTTGACTCCACTCTTCAAAAGTACAAACCGAGCAAAAGCTTAAGTACGATTACACCAATTACACCAATCGATAAATTTCAACCCAAACTAGATGAACTGTGGCATAAATATAGCGAATTCAAAAAACCTCAAGTGAGTCCAAGTACTTATGCCAAGGATTTTACGAAACATCGTAATCATATAGCTAAACTACCAACACGGTCTCTTAATGAAGCCTCAGCTATTCGGGATTGGTTGTTGAGCAATTTAACTCCTAATGCAGCAAAACGTTGTCTAACACAAATTAAAGCCTGTTGTAATTGGGCAAGGTCAGAAGGATTGATTGAGACTAATCCATTTGCTTTGATGAAAATTCAGTTGCCAAAAGGATCTCGTGAGGAGCAAGATATAAATCCATTTACCAAAGAAGAGAGAGACTTAATTATTAAAACCTTTGCTAATGATCGCTACTATTCTCATTACACGTCTTATGTTCGATTTCTTTTCTTTACAGGGTGCAGACCTTCAGAGGCGATCGCTCTAAAATGGAAGCATATTACTAAAAGTGTTGTTCAATTTAGACAATCTGCTGTTATTTCTGAAGATGGTTTGGTAGTTAAAGAAGGATTGAAAACCCAGAAAAAGCGAGATTTTCCTCTTAC
>JASJDF010000273.1 GCA_030065715.1 Xenococcaceae cyanobacterium MO_188.B19
TTCCTGAACCAGTAAAAAGGATTGTTGGGAATTTAGATAATCCTGAAAAAGTTTTACAGGTTATATCTAAATGACATTTTTCCACCATAAACCAAAGATTATAAGGTTGGACATATAATCATCTAGATGTCCCAAAAGTTGAACTAAAAAACAAGATAAATGAGTGGAACCATTATAGCTACAATCGCCTATGGGCTTTTAGCCTGTTTTGGTGGAATTTTTGGTTACGTAAAAGCCAAAAGTAAGCCTTCACTGATTTCTGGTTGTATCAGTGGTGGTTTATTGTTGACATCTGCTTTTATGCAGTTTCAAGGTATGATGCTAGGCTTAATTATTGCTAGAGTTATTACGATACTATTAGTATGCGTCTTTACAGCACGATTAATTAAAACAAAGAAAGCTCTGCCTGCAGGATTGATGCTGACTACAGGAATTATTACCCTTATTGTTTTATTGACTCAATAGACCTATGCTAGAGTTTCGGGACAATATCCTAACCCCCTAGTAAACTGTTGGCGAAAAGCCTCAATATCTTTAGTGTCTGGAATACCATGAGAGAC
Source organism: Xenococcaceae cyanobacterium MO_188.B19 (assembly GCA_030065715.1). GTDB lineage: Bacteria > Cyanobacteriota > Cyanobacteriia > Cyanobacteriales > Xenococcaceae > JASJCP01. Next base: position 561 of record JASJDF010000273.1, read on the forward strand.
AATTGCTACTTGGTAACGGCGCATGACTTCCACAGGAGACTGTCCAGTTTCTAAGCTCCAGAATACCATCTGCAATCGCATATCTGGTTCGTAGGAAATTCCCAATTCACTCATAAAAGCACGGAAATCACCGCGATTAGATAATGATAGGGATTGAGGATAGCGGATTTTAATAATCCAACCGTCAATTTGATGAACTACTGTTATAGATGCTCCTGCACCATGCTCCATAAAACGAAGATACTCTATTGTCCTTAAAGTCAAACTTGCGTTAGCAAGAAAATAGACAAAATCCATAAACACCCCTGTTGATTAAGCTTCAACTCATATATAGTCTGGCAATAAAAGGGGGTATATCGCTAGGGGAAAAGCACCCGATTTTTAAATTTTCTTATAGGGGAAATTACCCAAGTTTGGAAGTACCTGATGAACGATAAAATAAACACCACCGAAGATTTATTACTATCCAATTACACTTATCATCTACCTTCTGAGCGAATTGCTCAAACTCCTGCTATACCTAGAGATAGTTCTCGTATGTTGGTAGTAAATTCACGGACAAGCCATGCTCATAGTACCTTTTCTAACTTACCTGATTGGCTATTACCAGGAGATTTATTAATTCTCAACAATACTCGTGTCATCCCTGCTCGACTCTATGGCTATAAAGCAACTGGGGCAACAGTAGAAGTTTTGTTATTAGAAGAAACAGAGACAAATTGCTGGTTAGCTCTAGTAAAACCAGGAAAACGTTTTAAATTGGGAACCGAAATATTGTTCGGTTCTGCTGTTAAATCAGAAAGTCTTTTAAAAGCTATTGTGGTGGGCACAGATGAAGCAACAGGAGGTAGATTTTTACAATTTGAGGTTCCATCTGAAGAGTCTTTTTGGGAAATATTGGAATCTATCGGTAAGATGCCCTTACCTCCTTACATTACTTCTAGAGATTCTCAGCCTGAGCAATATCAAACCGTGTTTGCTGAAAAAATGGGTGCAGTTGCAGCACCTACCGCAGGATTGCACTTTACAGAAGAGTTATTAAATCGTTTGGAGCAAAAAGGCATTGAGCAAGCTTATATTACCCTTCATGTGGGGGTTGGTACATTCCGCCCTGTGGAAGTAGAAAAAATCACTGAACATTCCATGCACCAAGAATGGATTGAAATTACTGCTGAAACCGTAGCTAAAATTGCTGAAACCAAGGCTAGAGGAGGTAGAATTATTGCTGTGGGAACAACCGCAGTCAGAACTTTAGAAGGTGCTGCTAAGGCTTCTCAAGGGGAAATCTTACAACCTTTTAGGGGCAAAACAGACTTATTTATCTATCCTGGTTATCAGTGGCAAATTGTTGATGGTTTGATTACCAATTTCCATTTGCCAGGGTCAAGTTTATTAATGTTAGTTAGTGCCTTTACTGGTAGAAAAAGATTACTGGAATTATACCAAAATGCGATCGCGGAATCCTACCGTTTTTATTCTTTTGGCGACGGGATGTTAATTTTACCAGAAGCTAAATTGGAACAGTAGAGAGACAAGGGAGACAAGGAGACAAGGAGACAAGGGGGATAGGGGAGACTGGGAGATGGGTAGATTGGGAAGCAATGAACAATGAACAATTATCTAATAGTTTCTGCTCTCCCAAGAGGTGAAAAACGAATTTCAATTCTGCGCCTACTCGCATTGGGTTTACGATTGGCAGTAGCAAAGTCTCCTGAAGGTAATTGTAATTGAGCAGCAGAATAGGCTCTAAATTTTACTCCTTGAAGTCTGCCAGATTTCTGGGCTAATTGGAGTTGTTTTACTACTTCTAAAGCTCGCATTAAACCTAAATCGGCATTTGAGCCTGGTACTAGAGTCTTTATATCTTTATTTCCTTGGGCAACAGCTTCAAGATTTTCGTCTAAATTACTACCACTACCGTAGTTAACTTGTCCATCTGTATGCCCGATAATTTCTACGACATAAAGATTTCTCTGCTTACTAATTGCTTCGATGCGTTTTACTAAATCATTGGATATATATTTTTTTAATTGACTGGGTAAAGCAGCACTTCCAGAAGCAAATCTATACTCTCCCGAGTCTTGTATTACTACTACTGGAGGAGCGGATTTTAGTTTTTTATTTTCTATTTCTAAATCATTAATCTGACTATTGCTAAGTTGCAACTGATTATTGCTTAATTGTAATTGATTTTGTAATGCTAATGCTCCTTTTTTAAATTGATTGAGATCGTCAATACTTTGCCCCAGTTCACTTTTTAAGTTTTCATTTTCTTGAGTTTTTTGACTGAGCCGATTATCTAGCAGTGCTAGTTGCCGTTTGAGAATTCTCACTTCTCTTTCAGTCTGAGTTAAATCTATTTCCGTTTCGTCGGCAGTATATTTTAAAAACAAAGACTTGAATAATGCTAATAATAGAAACAGGCTAATAATCATAAAAGCATTAGCCATTAAGTCAGTAAATGAGGGCCATAAATTCAGAGATTCTGTCCCATTATTGCGATATTTTAAAGATCGTTTCATATTTTAAGCTTCAACTTGATTATTGATATTTTGCATTTTATCAACTAATTTAGTTAACTCTATTTGAATTCCTTCTAATCCTGCTTTTTCTATTTCATTTCGCTGTTGATTAAGTTCTATTAATTCAAAATATCTTTGATTAACTTGACCAACTTGTTCCTCAACTGCAAGTATTTTTCGAGCGACAGTCTGCATAGAATCTAAACTATTTTCAAAAGATTGAGTAGATTTTTGCAATACTAAAGAAGATTGAGAAAAGACATTTTGTGCGATCGCAAGATCGTTACTAGCAGAAGCAAGTTTGTCAGGAAAGCGACTTTGATCGAAGGTATTCGCAGCTTTATCGAAAATATGAACACTGTTTTCCATTCTGCTAAAAGCCGTAGTAATAGATTCTTCTATGGTGTTTCCTAGATGATCAATCATAGAAGAAAAATTATTACTTATTCTCTCAATTGTGGCATCTAAAACACTATCTTCTTGTACTGTTGGTAAATAAACATTATCTACATAATCTTCTAAGAAACTTAGTAAGTTAGATTTGGCAATATTAGTATTCCAAAATAAATTAGCTACTGTTAATAAAGCACTACAGGCGATCGCAATTAAGCTAGTAATAAAAGCTACCCCCATTCCTTGTAGTGGTTGATTCAATTCTTCGATCAAACTGGTGATATCAGGAACATCAACTGTTGTAATAGTTTGACTGAGACTAGTCAGATTAATGGTAATACCAAGAAATGTTCCTAATAAGCCAAAAGATAGTAGTAAATTGGGCAAGAGACGAGTAAAATAGTCTGTAGCTTCACAAGAAAAACTTAGACCTAAAATTTTAACCCGTTCTTGACTATAAGCTCCTTCGACAATTGCAGTAGTATTAAAATTTTCCGAAGCTGAAATACTTCTTTGAAATCTGGGCTCGATACGACGAATAATATAGGGGATTCTTTCTAAGTCAATTTTATTAAGCAGTCTTTTAAGAGTATGACTAACCTGTGATAAATGATTGTATAGAAATAATCGGGATATTAACCCCAAAAATGTGGGAATAATTACTAAAAAAATTGCCATAAGGACTAAGTATCCAGGCAATAGTTTAAATAGAGTTGATATTTGTTGCATAAGTTTAATAAGTATGAAGTTATTTGATTTTATTTCATGACAAAATTGTATTAGCCAGCCTTATTTTAATTGGGCTTGCGTAAAAAACCTGGTTTTTATTGTCTAATATCACATAGAATATATATTTTCTGAAAATAATTTAATATTTTTCCTATATTTAGCGATCAGGCATTGTTAATTATCAATGAGAGTATCATCTCCTTCCCCGCCATCAATGAAATCGTTGTCTTTTCCTCCTACTAAAAAGTCTGAGCCACTGTCTACGTTGAGGATATCATTACCATTTTGACCGAAAATGCGATCGCGTAGTGCCTGCTTTCGCAGATTGTACATTCCTTCGGAAAGATCGCATTTTTAAAACAGAAGGAATCTAAAATATTACTGGGCTAAAACAGAGTTCTGAAAAATCACAGAAATGAATAAGATAAATATAGCAAGTAAAAAAATATACTGATATATAAATAATGACCATAACTTTAGATATCAAGCCTCAGCTTAATGCACCTACCATACATCGGCTTTCCAACGGTTTAACCATTATTGCCGAACAGATGCCAGTAGAAGCAGTTAACCTTAATGTATGGCTTACTGTGGGTTCAGCCAAAGAAACAGATGATATTAATGGCATGGCTCATTTTTTGGAGCATATGGTATTTAAAGGGACACCAAGCCTTAAAATCGGGGAATTCGAGCAATTAATTGAAGAAAGAGGCGCAGTAACTAATGCTGCTACCAGTCAAGACTATACTCACTACTACATCACAACCGCCCCAAAAGATTTTAAACAACTTGCACCATTGCAATTAGATGTACTATTAAACCCTAGTCTGGAAGATGAGGCTTTTGAACGGGAAAAATTAGTTGTACTAGAAGAAATTCGTCGTTCTGAAGATAATCCGAATCGTCGCACCTTTTACAATGCAATGGAAACTTGCTTTACTAATTTACCTTATCGCCGCCGAGTTCTGGGACCTGGGGAGGTAATTAGTAATTTGAAATCCCAACAAATGCACGATTTTCATCATACTTGGTATCAGCCTCATTCTATGACGGCAGCAGTAGTGGGTAATCTACCAGTAGAAGAGTTAATTGATATTGTTAGTAGTAGTTTCCAACAGCATCATCATAAGTCTGCTAGTAATCAGGTTCCAGTATCTATATATTATGCTACTGAGACTCCTTTTACGGAAATTGTCCGTCAGGAATTTGTTGATGATAATCTACAACAAGCCAGAATTGTTATGATGTGGCGAGTACCAGGTATGACTTATCTTGAAGAAACTTATGCTCTGGATATTTTAGCAGTAATCTTGGGACAAGGTAGGGTATCTCGACTTTTTAGAGAGTTAAGGGAAGAAAGAAATTTAGTAAATCAAATTGGGGTCAGTAATATGACTCAAACTAAACAAGGGGTATTTTATATCTCAGCTAAATTACCCACAGAAAATATTGCAGAAGTAGAAACAATAATTAGAGAACACATTCGTACAATTCATAATGAACTTGTTAGTGAAAAAGATATTAATCGAATTCGCACTCAAGTAGCTAATCGGTTTGTTTTCGCTAATGAAAAACCAAGCGATCGCACTAATCTTTACGGTTATTACTATTCCCAAATAGGAGATTTAGCCTCAGCCTTAAACTATCCCCAACATATTCAAGAAGTAGAAGCATCAGATTTACAAAATGCAGCCCAAAAATATCTTAATCCTGACGCTTATGGCATAGTTGTGATGAAGCCTGGTAACTAAAGATAAATTATTAAGTAACAAGTAACTACTACTTAAAAGGAATTAGATCTAAACGCTTTTGAGATTTTTTTAAAGCTGCTTCTGGAGTTTGTTTTTCTAATAACACTGCTTCAATTGCTCTACCCAAATTTTCTGATAATCGGGTATATTGGGTAATAATAGGACGCGATCGCGCCCATTGCATTTGTTTTAAAAATACTTCTAGAACTGGATTTTCCTGAATATACTGTTGATAAGCTGCACTTTGTTGGGATTTTAAATTAATTGGTAAGTAGCCAGTTTCTAATGCCCAAGTAGTCTGAAATTGTTCACTCAAAACATAAGTCAAAAATTCTTGGCAAGCTTTTTCTTGTTCCAAGTTTGATTTAAAAACAAATAAATTTTCTCCTCCTACTACTGCTGCTGGTTTTTCTTTGATGGGAATGGGAAATACTCCATAATCAATATTTATTTGAGATAATTGCCCTAAAGTCCAAGGACCAGTAACTTGCATTGCTGCTTTTCCTGATAAAAAATTATCTAACTCATAACCTCTTTCAGGAGCAGATAAAATAGTAACCTTATCTTTTACTAAATCTGCTCCCAGTTGCAGTGCTTCTATAATTCCTGGATTGACTATATTAGGTTTATTACCATCGATTAATTCACCACCAGCACTATAAATAAAAGGTAGCCAAGCAAATACCGTCCATTCACCTTTTCCTAGAGAAAGAAACATTCCATACTGGTCAATTCTGCCATCATTATTAGTATCCTGGGTAAGTTTATTCGCAACTAGTTTAAGTTCTTCCCAAGTTTTAGGAACATTAGTAATTCCTGCTGCTTGAAATAAACTAGGACGATAAAATATGGCAGCATTATTAGTAGCAAACGGAATAGAATAAATATGCTCATTCAAAGTCATAGACTCAAACATGGCAGGGTCTATTTCTGGTTTAATGGGAGAATTATTTAACCAATTTTCTAAGGGTAATAATGCCCCTAAATCTGCTAACTTTCCTGTTAATTGAGGCACAAACCATAGCATATTAGGAGGTTCTCCACTAACTGTGGCTGCAAATATTTTAGGTAATTGAGCGTCTGGTTGTCCGATATATAATGCTTCTACTTCTAAATTAGGATGGGTTTGATTGAATTGAGCAACTAACTTATTAAAAACATCTCGATTTTCTGGGGGATTGATGCCATGCCATAAAGTAACTTTGGTAACATTATTGTCTTGAGAACTATTCTGACAACCACCAAGTAAAAGTAAGCTACAGCAAAGCATTGCAACTACAGCAATTTTTTTCACATATTCCATAAAAAAATCAATTGTTGATGATTAATTCCGAAAAGATCAAAGTTCACTCATTACGGTAAAAGAGTTCGGTTTTACCACTTCAAAAATAGTAGCAATCTCGATAGTATATTACAAACGTCTACAGACAACATTATTTATTAAATTTTTAATTTGGGTACTAATAAAACTAGGTCGTAGTTTTGGGAGGTCGCAACAAAAGTGCAAAATTGGTTACTACAAACTCTAAGTGATATTTTTATTCATAGTGAACACTGTATCGCTCAAGAGGATCAACCAGACAATATTTCTACTATTAGTTCCTGCGATACATTACAAGACTACTACCAATTATCAGCCTTAAAAGCTCAAAGAGAGTGGTTTTCTGCGATCGCAGCATTAGAGAAAATTTTATTTTTAACAGCTAAAAAAACTAAAAATCCTTTAAAAGGACTTATATTTTCGGCTCCTGTTCCAGTTTTAAGTAATTTATCTTTAGTTTCTCATTTTAAAACAGGTATATTCACCACAGAAGCTTTTAGCCTTAAAGCTTTAATGCCTTGTGGAGATAGAAAAAGTGAGCGAAAACCTTTAGATAAATCTCAAATCTTACAACTACCCCTAATTCCTAACGATCCCATTGCCAAAGAACAATTTTGTCT
>JASJDF010000274.1 GCA_030065715.1 Xenococcaceae cyanobacterium MO_188.B19
GTCTTATCATTAATAAACTTGGTAAACTTAATTTTATTAAAAGTTAGATTCAAATTTTCTAATTGTGAAATCCATCTCAAATACCCTATCGGTAATCCTGCATTTATTAATACTTGTCGAATCTCTCGATTAAACTTCGTAATTTTTTCTTCTGAGCCAAACTCCCGAAGAACTTTTTCTAAACCAAGAGATTTCAACAACATTGTTTCGAGATCGTGAGTGTCAGTACGTAATAAATTAAAACTTTTATGGGGAGGAGTTTGAATATTATCAAAATCTGCATCAATAATAGCTAATACTCCTTGAAAGTTAGACTTCTCCAGAATTTCTAAAACTTGAATTACTCTAAACTTGCTTGAAGGTTTACCAGAAACAGTAACTATTTGGCATTTTTCACAATCTATAAGATTGCCATAAAACTTTTTATCAGAAGTTCCTTCAACCAGCAAAAAAGTTCCAGAAAAAGCACTCCTTTTTAATCTTATTGCATTGGCTTCACGCTCTACTGAAAGAAAATCTCTCATTTTCCTGGTGCTTTTAATTCCACTGTTAAATCATCCCAATGCTCCTGAATTATATCTGGAGAATGAGTAGCCATCAGAATATCTAAATCTGCTAGTTTCGTTATCTCTTTTAAATCTTCTATAAACTGTGATTGCCATGATACATGAAGTGATAATTCTGGTTCATCAATTAATACCAAAGAATTGGGTTCTACTTTAAATAATAATTCATACAGTAAAACTAACTCATGTTGTTCACCAGAAGATAAATCTTGAGGAGAAAGAGTTTTAATTTCATCTTTAGAAGAGTTCGGATAGCAAGTTGTGAAAATAAAGCCTTTCTCTTTACTAAAATTCAATTCTTTATAAGAATAGGCAAATTTACGATTGATAATATTTTTTAGTAATTCAATTTTATTAGCGATTTCATCAAAGATACTCAATTTACTTTTAGTATCTTCTACATATACTGACAAAATATTTTTTGTACTCTCATCTATGTCTTGCGGTTGATTATCAAAGTCTGGATTTTCATCTCGATCTAATAATCCCAAGTCTATCAAACGCGATCGCGTATTTTCAAGTTTCTTAAGTTCTTCAATAAGTTCTTCATCTGTTAAATTATTTGAATGCTGTTGCTTTACTGCTCTAATAGGAAATGTACGATCTAAAGATTGCGATATTTTGCCATATTCAGCAAACTTATCTTGCATTAGTTTGGCAATTTCATCTGAATAAGTAGAAACAGTAGGCAACATTAAAGGCGGTTTGCAATCTTCAATATTAATTAGCCGTTGCGATTCTATAAGTCTTATACTATTATTTTTCCTCAAGTCTTTAAACCAGTTTTTTTCTTGAAAAATACCTTTTGTAAAATATTCTACTTTTTCTTCTAATGATAAATTATGTTGTGGTAACATTTGGTCAATCCATTTATCTATGGTATTTGACAGAGCATTATTTGCTTGATTTTGAATACTGGCTGCTATCAAATCTTTAACAGAAAATTCAAATATAGATTTTGTTGGTTCATTTATCCACTCTTTTTCATTTAACATTGAAATGTTAAATTGGTTACTATTTTCTTTTTCTGTGTCAAGTCCAATTACTAATAAAAAACTATCACTATTTTCTTCAAAGATGCTACTCTTTGAGTTTATAGAATTTAATTTGATTAGTTCAACAGTAATAGCCGTAATTTTAAACTTTGATTTTTTATAATCCTCAAAAAATATTTCATCCTTTATTAATTTTAATTTACTATTATTTTCAAATTCAATTAAAAATTCATCAAAAGGAATATGTTTTATTTTTGGATATTTTTCATTAAATATTCCATCAATTATTCTTAAAATATTTGTTTTACCAAAACCATTTAAACCATGAATAATAGTAATTCTTTCTTCAGTATTTAAAGGAATAACATAATCGAAAATTCCAAACAATTCTTTAACAGCAATTTGCTTGATTCTCATGATTACTGGTTTTTAGTTAAATAAACCACAGGATTCAGAAAAAAATTACTTATTTATTAATTATTAGTTTTATTATCTATTTTTTCTTTAATTATTGATAATATTTTCTCTTCCCAGGCTGGATCTTCAAATTCTACAGTCACTTTTTTAGGACGTTCCCTTCTTCTGTCAAGATAGGCGTTTAAAGCTGCTTCATCTTTTCTGTGAGTAAGCATATAATGCTTTAACTCTTGATCGCTCATTGCAGCATAATTAACTTGTTTCATGGATCAATGTTTCCACTTGGTCTAATTTCAAATTCTATTTATTCCTCATGTCCAGCTAATACAAATAAATTTTGAGTTCTTTCATCAATTCGGACTATATAAATTGGTTGGAACATAAAATTGGTGAGGATGTGGCAAAGCCTATACAAACTTTTTAGTTGCTTTCCCGTTGGTTTTTTCATAAGTTTATTATATTTTTAGGAAAGCAGTAGAGATGCAATATATCACATATCACATCTCTACAGGGCTTATTTGGACTGGAAAGTAAGATACGATGACTACATCATACCCATACCACCCATACCACCCATACCACCCATGCCACCCATGCCACCCATGGGATCTCCACCACCAGCAGACATTGGAGGTTCTGGTTCTGGTTTCTCTACAACTAAAGCTTCGGTAGTTAGTACCATACCTGCAATAGAAGCAGCATTTTGGACAGCAGAGCGGACTACTTTAGCAGGGTCAATAATCCCAGCAGCAATCATATCTTGAAATTCGTCGGTCAGAGCGTTATAACCCACGTTAAGGTCTGATTCTTTGACTTTTTCCACGATTACAGTACCTTCCACTCCTGCATTATCCGCTAACTGACGTAAGGGAATTTCTAGAGCTTTGGCAAAAATATCCGCAGCAACTTTTTCTTCCTTGTCAGTTAATTGAGATTTAAACTCTAGTACTTTCTTTGCTAAGTAAATCAGAGTTGTACCACCACCAGGAACAATTCCTTCGTCAACTGCTGCTTTAGTTGCGTTAAGAGCGTCCTCAATGCGGAGTTTACGGTCTTTTAATTCGGTTTCTGTAGCTGCACCTACTTTGATCACAGCTACACCACCAGCTAGTTTAGCAATGCGCTCTTGGAGTTTTTCAGAATCGTATTCAGAATCTGTTTCTGCGAGTTGTTTGCGCAGTTGTTCGACTCTAGCTTGAATTTCTTCCGCTTTACCTGCTCCAGAGACGATAGTGGTGTTTTCTTTATCAATTGTGACTCTATTAGCTGTTCCTAGCATCTCAACAGATACCATTTCTAAGCTTAAGCCCACTTCTTCAGAAATCAGTTGTCCACCAGTTAAAATTGCGATGTCTTGAAGCATTTGCTTTCTGCGATCGCCAAAACTGGGAGCTTTAATAGCAGCAGCATTTAAAACTCCACGAGCTTTATTAACTACTAGAGTTGCCAATGCTTCTCCATCTATATCTTCTGCCACAATTAATAGAGGTTGACCATTACGGGCAACTTTTTCTAAAACTGGCACTAAATCTGCGATCGCACTGATTTTTTTATCAGTAATTAAAATTAGCGGATTTTCAAATTCGACAATTTGACGCTCTTGATCGGTGACAAAGTAAGGAGAAATATAACCGCGATCAATCTGCATCCCTTCTACTACATCTAATTCAGTAGCTAAAGATTTAGACTCTTCAACGGTGATTACACCATCTTTAGTAACCTTTTCCATTGCTTGAGCAATCATGCTACCCACTTCTTCATCATTACCAGAAGAAACAGTTGCTACTTGAGCGATCGCACCTCCCGTAACAGGTTTCGCGATCGCAGCTATTTCAGTTACTAAATGGGCGGTGGCTTTTTCCAAGCCTTTTTTGAGAGCTACAGGATTAGCTCCTGCTGCCACATTTTTCAAGCCTTCTTGAATCAAAGCTTGAGCAATTACAGTAGCAGTTGTTGTTCCATCTCCTGCTGTATCCTTAGTTTTAGACGCTACTTCTTGAATTAATCTTGCGCCAGTATTTTCGAGCGGATCTTCTAATTCAATTTCTTTGGCAACTGTAATCCCATCGTTGACAATTTGGGGTGCGCCATATTGCTTTTCAAGCAAAACATTACGACCTTTGGGTCCAAGGGTAATTTTAACCGCATCGGCAAGGGCATTAACCCCCTTTTCCAAAGCTCTACGAGATTTTTCATTGAACGAAACAATCTTTGCCATAGGATATCTTAATCAGTTATAGGATTGTGCCAACATAGTGGTTGGACATATTGGGATTTCCCAACTAGTCCACACCATCATATGCAAATTTAGCACTCTTAGGGAGAGACTGCTAATTTTATCTTTTTTGATTTTAAATTCAAAAAATCTCTATAGTTAGCATTTTCTTTACAGTCAATTTACGAAAGTTATTTACAATGGGGTGACGAAACCTATTTTTTTCGTTAAGAGTGTAATAGTCTAGCCATTTTTGCTGATACAAACATTTTAAATATGGAACCGCTTTATCAATATGCTTGGCTAATTCCCCTGTTGCCCCTTTTAGGCGCAGCATTCGTCGGAATTGGTCTTATATCTTTAAACAAGGCAACTAATAATCTGAGACAAATTGCTGCTGTCTTTATTGTCTCTATTATCGGTATTGCTATGGTAATGTCCTTTGGCATCTTCTGGAGTCAACTACAAGGACATGAAGTTTATACCCGTAGTATAGAATGGGCATCCGCTGGAGATTTTCATCTTCAGATGGGTTACGTCATCGATAACCTCACATCTTTGATGCTAGTGATTGTTACCACAGTAGCTTTTTTGGTGATGATCTACACCGATGGCTATATGGCTCATGACCCAGGATATGTGAGATTTTATGCTTACTTGAGCATTTTTAGCTCCTCTATGTTGGGGCTAGTAATTAGCCCGAATTTAGTCCAGATATACATCTTCTGGGAATTGGTAGGGATGTGTTCCTATCTCCTAATTGGTTTTTGGTATGACAAGAAAGCTGCTGCTGATGCTTGTCAAAAAGCTTTTGTCACCAACCGTGTGGGAGACTTTGGCTTGTTACTAGGAATCCTAGGATTATATTGGGCAACTGGTAGTTTTGATTTTGCCATCATTGGTGAAAGACTACAAGATTTGATTGATTCTGGAGCAATATCAGTTGGTTTAGCAACTTTATTTGCAGTTTTAGTCTTTTTGGGACCCGTTGCTAAATCTGCTCAATTTCCCCTCCATGTATGGCTTCCTGACGCGATGGAAGGTCCTACACCCATTTCTGCTTTAATTCACGCAGCTACTATGGTTGCTGCTGGTGTATTCCTAATTGCTCGGATTTATCCCATCTTAGAGCCTGTGCCTATGGCAATGAATATCATTGCTTGTACTGGTGCAGCTACCGCCTTTATTGGTGCAACTATTGCTCTAACTCAAAATGACATTAAAAAAGGTCTCGCCTATTCCACTATGTCCCAATTGGGTTATATGGTAATGGCAATGGGTTTAGGCTCTTATAGTGCTGGTTTATTCCACCTCATGACTCACGCTTATTTTAAAGCGATGCTCTTTTTGTGTTCAGGCTCCGTAATCCATGGTATGGAAGCGGTAGTAGGACATAATCCTGTCCTAGCACAAGATATGCGCTTAATGGGTGGATTAAGAAAATATATGCCCATTACTGCCTATACTTTCTTAATTGGAAATCTGGCTATTTGTGGAATTTTCCCCTTTGCTGGTTTTTGGTCAAAAGATGAAATTCTCGGTCAAGCTTTCCAAGCTAACCCAGTTTTATGGTTTGTCGGTTGGATTACCGCTGGTTTAACTGCCTTCTATATGTTCAGAATGTATTTTATGACCTTTGAAGGAGAGTTTCGCGGTAATGACACAGGAATTCGCCAACAGCTTCTAACTGCTTCTGGGGTTGTCTTTGGCCCTGGAGCAATGGATGTTAAAGAAGGTGAAGATCATGGACATAGTGATTCTCCCCATGAATCCCCTATTACTATGGCATTACCTTTGGTAATCTTAGCTATCCCTTCTTTAGCTATTGGTTTAGTGGGTATGCCTTGGAATAATCTTTTTGAATCCTTTATCCACGCACCAGGAGAAGTACTCTCAGAAGAACCTTTCGAGTTAACTGAATTCCTAATTATGGCAGGATTGTCAATTGCGATCGCTGTATCGGGAATTATTGTGGCTGCATTAATGTATAGGTTCAAAAAAATCGACCCAACTGCGATCGCTAAACAATATCCAGCTCTCTATAAGTTCTCCCTTAACAAATGGTACATGGATGATATCTACGAACAAGTTTTTGTTATTGGTTCTCGTCGTATAGCCAGACAAATCATGGAAGTGGATTCCCGCGTGGTAGATGGTGCAGTAAACCTCACTGGTTTAGCAACTCTACTCAGTGGAGAAGGCTTAAAATATCTGGAAACAGGACGAGCTCAATTCTATGCTCTCATTGTCTTTGGAGCAGTTTTAGGCTTTGTTTTAGTGTTTAGTGTGTTCTAATCACTATTTGTTTTAAATTTATGTTATGTAAGGTGGTTAATACCCACCTTTTTTGTTTTTATGAGTATTGTTTTAACTCCTATTGTCCCCAACCTCAAAACTCGATTGAAAACAACATTTGTTTCAATTGTCAAAGTCCTTTACTATTACAAAATCGTTATCGGGGATTAAAAATCATTGGACAATAATCCTCATTACTCATTACTCATTCCCAATAAGCTTCCCAATCATCTTGAAAGGCTTGCTTTAATTTTTGCATATAGCTATTAGTTTTAATTTTGATCATCCATAAATTATTAGTTGTTTTACTTACACCCTTACAAACAACTCCTTCGTCCACATCATATTTTCCTTGACGAACATCATCAATAAACTTTCCTGTAAGTTTGCCACGATAAATTACTTCGGCAATTTTTAAGCTACTAAAATCCGCGATAAATTCCTCTGGCATAACTATACCGCGATCGGTTTCTACATCAAAAAGAACCAACTGTTTTGGGTCTTCTTGTTTGTGCATTCCCGCAAAAGAATTGACACCAAAAAACTCGGTAAATACTGTAATTTCTGGAGATTGATATTTTTGATTAGTACGAAATATTGTTTCTAAAGGACGAGCCAAATCCCTAAGAAAAATGTTAGGAGCTTCTTCTAAACCTGGATGAGCGAGATTAAATTCGGCAATACCCATCTCATCTAGATCGTATCTATTACGACGAGTGCCAAAACCATACCATCCTAATTCATTTTCCCAGATCCAATGAAGATTTGTCCCGTCATATTTTCTAAAAGCCAGACACTTCTCTAGGGGACAATTTTTACTATCAGGAATTTTAGGATAGGTAAGTTTAACTCGCGTCATAATAATCGAATGACATATTTATTTTTATCTTTTATTGAGTATGTGCATTGTATCTATTTTATAGGATCGGTGGATAAACGCGATCGCACCGTAGGAGCGACTGTATTAAGAAGCAATTAAAATTGTCATTACCTCGCTGAATGATATTCTTGAACGGCATCGTTTTTCGTTTGGCATTGAGTGTAGTTGCTTTTGTTTCTGCCATATTCTTTACCATTGATTACAAAAGTCATCTGCATGCCAAAATATTTGTGCAATGTCCAATCTCGATGTCATCATAGAACTAGCTGAAATACTTAGTATTTATGCTTATTCTGAGTGTACATCTCAGTCTTTTTGTTCTCTTATTTTTTCGTCTAACTCATGTTAAAAGAATCGGTATCGCTCAAGTTTCCATGAAGGCTTAATTATTCACCAACAATTTAATAGAAGAAAATTAGAAAATTAAGATGTCTCGATCGCTTAAAGTAAGTTCAAAACATCTAGAAACAGTAAAACTTGCTCTGTTTCGTAACAGTTTTCCTTCTCAAAGAGC
>JASJDF010000275.1 GCA_030065715.1 Xenococcaceae cyanobacterium MO_188.B19
CAGAGATAGAAGCTAGTTTAGTAGGTAAAGATAGAGGCTCAACAGCAGATTCGTAGTTAACAGTTGCTAAAACTCTAGGTACATCTCGGTTATTTCTGCCCATCATGCCTCTACCGCCCATCATGCCTCCACCACCCATCATGCCCATACTGCCTCGGTCGTAAGGTAAATTGAGTAAGCGATATTGTCTTGGTTGTTTGTCTCCCTTAACTAAAACATCGGCTCTTTGTCCTGGTGTCAGTAGTAATTCCCTAACTTCTATTGGTTCCTTCAACGTATTTCCATCAGTCGCGATCTGATAAAAAGAATGTTCTTCTAAAGCCAGTCGATAAAAACGGGAAGTAGAAGCATTAAGAATTCTTAAGCGCAGTAATCCGTTAGCAGGTACAGAAAAACTAGGATTTACTTGACCATTTACGGTAATTACATCTCCTTCTCGTCCCATCATCAGGGACATATGCATCGAAGATAAAAGTCTTCCTCTTTCATCTAAGGAAAAGTCTTGCAGCACTAGAAATTCTTCTTTCGCTGATTTGATTTCGGGAATTTCGTCCTCTTTACCTCGCACGATAAATAATCCTGCCAATCCCCCAAACAACTGTTCTGCAACTAACCCGTGTAGATGAGGATGATACCAAAACGTTCCTGCTGGCTGACTTTGAGGAATATCGAATTCGTAATTAAACTTTTCGCCTGGGTTAATACGCAGGAAAACGTTATCCGCACTACCTGTAGGGGGGATGTGCAACCCATGATAGTGAAGGTTAGTAGGTTGGGAGAGATGATTGTTAAAGTGAATACGAACTTTATCCCCTGGTTTAGCTTCTAAACGCGGTGCGGGAATTTGCCCGTTGTAGGTTAATAGATGTGCTTGTTTTCCGCTTAAATTTACGGTACGTTCCCTAGCCTCTAAGTCCAGTTCTAATAATCCGTCTTTGCTTTGATATAGAGGAGAAAGATTAACAGATGATAGTAGCAAGGGTTGACCAGAAATAGCTTTTTTCCACAACTGATTGCCAACTAAAGCTGCTCCTGCGCCAGCAGCCCCTAAAACAATAAACTGGCGACGGTTAATTTTAACCATGATTCATTCAGTTAAAAACCCTCAGTAAGATTGATATTCTTTAAATACTTCAATTTCGCCCTTGTGATTAAATGCCAATACTTGAAATGGTTGTTTTATATCTCTAGCTTCCATTCCTGGCGTTCCTATCGGCATTCCAGGTACAGCTAAACCAGCCATTTGGGGTTTTTCAGATAGGAAACGTTTAATATCATCGGCGGGGATGTGTCCTTCCATAACATAACCATCAATAATGGTTGTATGACAGGATGCTAGTTCAGTCGGTACATTGTATTTCTGTTTTAAGGCTTCCATCTCTTCGGTTTTAATATCTTTAATTTGGAAGCCATGTTTTTTAGCGTGTTCTACCCAGACACCGCAACAACCACAGGAAGGGCTGCGATATACAGTCATCTCAGTTATCCCTGAGTAATTTGGTTCGGTTTCTTTGTCCCATACAGTGACCAAGGTTGCTTGGGAGCTAGTTTCATTTGCTATTGCGGAATTATTGTTAGTGATGGTATTGTTATTCCCTGAAGCCGAAGTGAAGTAGATAGTTCCAGCAACAGTAGCAGCGATCGCGATAGAGGCAAGAGTTATTTTAGATAGAAGTTTTGCCATTATTATTATTTCAACTGATAGTTAATTTTCTGATTCGACTACTATTTTAAACTCTCTAGTTTGATAGAGAGTCAATAATTGTCTGAAGCAAGATAAAATAAGTTTGGACAAAATAAAGCTCTCATCTGGCGTACAGCAATTTAGATTTTTGACATTAATTGTTTTGTAAGATTTCGTAGAGAATATCCACCGTTTTTTCTCTGACAAATAAATACTGTCTGCCACCATCGATTGATTTACCCGTAACTGGCAATATGTTATGGTCGCACAATAGACTAACTACTTTTTTAGGGAATGTTGTCTATACTAATTTTCTTGTACAATCAAAACAATGACGCGATCGCGTACCCGCGCCTCGGCTTGACCGAGATCGCTTTTTCATGGTTAATAAGTAATATTATTTTTATTTAAGCTTGCTACAAATCAAAAGTATGCGATTAAAAAAGACACAGAAAGAAAAGAAAGTAACGTGTAATATTTTTTTCAGAACTGGTAAAAAATTATTATTAGTTTAGCTTATAATATTGCCAAAAATTATCTATTTTTTCTTTAATAAATGAAATCTAGCACAAAAATACGACTATAAATAAAATAATTACAGCCGTATTTGAAAAAAATTATTTGTATTTAAACAACTTAGATTTGCTAAATATCCAAATCCATCATGTTTAACTTAGGTGCATTAGTTTCGATAAACTCTCTTCTCGGCGCAACTCTATCCCCCATTAATACAGTAAATATCCTGTCTGCTTCCGCTGCATCCTCAATTTCTACTCGCTTCATCATGCGAGTTTCAGGATTCATAGTAGTATCCCACAATTGTTGGGGCATCATTTCCCCTAAACCTTTGAATCGCTGGATAGTATAGTTAGCATTAGCAGGGAATTCAGAAATTTTTTGTTGTAAATCTCTTTCGCTGTAACAATAATAATGGTTGCGCCCTCTTTCTAGCTTATACAAAGGAGGACAGGCAATATAGACATATCCTTGATCTACCATATCTCGCTGATAGCGATAGAAGAAGGTTAGTAGTAGAGTACGGATGTGCGCCCCATCAACATCAGCGTCAGTCATAATAACTATTCGATGATAGCGTAATTGTTCGGGATTAAATTCTTCCCCTTTGATACCCAAACCCAATGCAGTGATCATGGATTGGATTTCATTATTCTTATATATTTTAGAGTCGTCAGTCTTTTCAATATTAAGAATTTTACCCCTCAAAGGCAAAATTGCCTGAAATTGTCGATCTCGTCCTTGCTTTGCACTGTTATGAACGAAAACACCACTAGCTAAAGCAAAATTATGAGTATGAGGTACTTCGATATCATAAACATCATATCTTTCTGTAATTGTTTCTATGCTTACAACATAACATTCTCGTAGGGTGGGCATTGCCCACCCTACATTGGGTTTGGCAATAGTGATAGTGTTAGCTTGAGATTGATATTTCTGATATGCTCTCTCTAAAGATAATCTTGCTCTTTCATCGTTATCGAAAGACATCAAATAATCATCAGCAGTTAATGATTCTGCTGGTTTATAACTACCATCTCGCAACATAAAACGATGGTCAGGAGTACATAAGATAGTCTCGCCATTATCTAGAGTTACCTTGACTACTTCAGTATCTTTTTTTGTGATTCTAGCATTAGTAATTTTTTCAACACCGATTTTGCCATCTTGACGGATTGTATAACAAAAATTCTGTTTACCCTGTTCTTGTTCTGCTACTAAATCTTTAAAACTCAAACTACGTCCATCAGTCAAGGCGACTTTAGTATCTCCAACAAAACAACCTCCCGCTGAATCCCCTTCCACAAGGAAGATTTCTGATTCAGCAGGATCGCGGGAACTACAATCTGCTAACTTACCAGGTAGGGTAGTAGATTCTAAAACTGACTTACGACGTACTAATTCTCTGGCGTGTCTGGCTGCTTCTGCTGCTTTAAAAGATTGAATTGCTTTCTCGATAATAGAATCACCAACATTGAGATTAAATTCTAAATAATCGTTTAGAACCTCTCCTACGAGGGAATCAACAATACCCCTAACTTCTGTATTTCCCAGTTTAGTTTTGGTTTGTCCTTCAAATTCTGGTTCGGGTACTTTTACAGAAATTACCCCAGTTAAACCTTCTCTAATATTTTCTCCCCCAAGGTTTTTATCGGAGTCTTTTAGCTTATTGCGTTTACGAGCATAACTATTCATGGTACGAGTCAGGACTGTTTTTAATCCTTCTAGGTGCGTACCACCGTCAATGGTGCGAATATTGTTGGCAAAACCCAGTAAGTTGTCACTATAGGCATCAACACACCATTGCAAAGCAACTTCTACAGTGACACCATTCTTTTCTCCTGAAACGTAGAGAATATCTTCATGTAACGGTTGTTTCTCTCTCGTCATATAGGCGACATATTCTTTAATCCCACCTTCATAGAAATATATTTCTTGATGGGGTTCTTCTGCTCTATTATCAGTAAAGGTAATCTTAACCCCTGCATTAAGATAGGCTAATTCTTTCAGTCTTCCTGCTAAAACACTATATTCAAACTCAATAGTATCGGTAAAAATAGTTGCATCGGGAAAGAAATGTACCGATGTTCCCGTTTTTTTGGGATTCTCCTTATTAGGAGAAACTTGTAATGTACCTTGAGCTATTCCTTTTTCGTAGCGTTGTAAATGGGTTTTTTTATCGCGCCAAACTGTAACCTCTACCCACTCAGATAAAGCATTAACAACTGAAACCCCTACACCATGCAAACCACCTGAAACTTTGTAACCACCACCACCAAATTTACCTCCAGCATGGAGTACAGTCATTACTGTTTCTAGTGCAGATTTACCTGTTTTAGAATGGATACCTACAGGAATTCCTCTACCATCATCAGTAACTCTAATTGCGCCTTCTGGGGTAATGTCTATTTCTATATGAGTACAATGTCCAGCTAGAGCTTCATCAATAGAGTTATCTACTACCTCATATACTAGATGATGCAGTCCCCTGGGTCCTGTAGAACCAATATACATCCCTGGACGTTTGCGTACTGCTTCTAATCCTTCAAGTACCTGAATTTGATCTGCACCGTAGCTATCGCTCATGTAATCTCTCCGAAAATGGCTTAGAGCTTGGTCAAAGCCTGTTTATGACAAAAGACTCAAAAATTGTAACACATGAACTTAAAAGACGCTTTAAATGTTCATTGGTGATAATTTTCTTAATCAATGCAACCCCTTTGCATTTGGGATTTAATATTTATCATTTGTTCAGGAAAACTGTTAAATACTATTGTACCATTAAGAGAAGAAATTGAAGAATATAGGATATCCTAAAGCCATATCTTTTTAGTCAACTTTGTTTATGCTTCGATAGGTATGACAAAGTTAGAACTATTAGAAAGTAGAGGTTTAACTGGCTGTTTATGGATTTTATGATCGAGATTAGAGGTGATATGCGATCGCATGATTCAAGAGAAACATTTTGGAAGTCATTAATAATCAATAATTTATGCTTAATAAGGAAAAAGACTGTATTAAAAAGAATATAGAACAATTAAATAGTATTAAAAAAAATCCCAATTTATCTAAAGAAAAACTTGCAAAAGTAGCAAAAGAATTAAAAACCCATCTTCCGCACCCGAAAGTGTCACAACTCATTTTCTGAATATTTATTTCCGCAATTTTTTCAAGATAAAGCCACTTGTAGTGTGAGAGATGGGTTACGAATGGGCAAGGACAGCATTTCTCGCCAACCAATTAGGTCTAATTGTTTAGCTTTCTGCATATTCAGGTTGATTGTTTGATCTAAAGGACTAGTTAGAGATATGGTTATCTGAATCTTTGAGCCACTGTAAGAGAGCAGTTTCTAATTCAGGAGAGATTCCTAGGGGTAAGTTGCCTTGTAGATGAAGATCTCTTTGAGGAAAAGGAATTTCAATATGGCGATCGCGTAATACTTTCTCAATCTGAAAATACAGTTCGCTTTTGACAATTGGTTGACGACTAGGATCAGACATCCAAACCCTGAGTTCAAAATCTAAAGAACTATCCCCAAAACCTATAAAAAACACTTGAGGCACAGGATAAGTTAAAATTTCTGGATATCCTTTCGCTACCCCTAGAAGAACCTCTTTGACAATTTCAGGATTGGAACCATAAGCTACACCAACAGGTAAGGCAAAGCGAGAAATTGGACTATCATGACTCCAGTTAATTACTTCCCCTGCTAACAAATAGGAGTTGGGGACAACAATAGAAACGCTGTCTAGGGTTTTGAGAATGATACTACGAGCCTGGATTCGTTCTACTGTTCCTCTGTGTCCATTGACCTCAATAAAATCGCCAATTTGTACCGAACGCTCGAATAATAGAACTACTCCACTGGCAAAGTTTTTGGCAATGTCCTGAAAACCAAAACCAATACCCACACCCACAGCACTACCTAAAATAGTCAGCGAACTAAGATTGACCCCCCATACTTGCAAGAGAATAATCGTACCTAAAGAGATTAAACCGTACCTAACAATAATAAAAATTACTTCTTGTGAACCTCTACTCATCCGCATCTGTTGCAGAATTCTAGTTCTTAACAGAGTAGTAATAGTTTGGGTAGCAACAACTAATAACCAAAAAAAACCTCCCAAAATCACTAGATCAATTAGGGAATAAGAGCGATCGCTGAGAGTAAATAGAGGAGTGAAAAAACTACTTTTTAAAAGACCGAAAATCTGATTTCGCCAATGACGAGATTGAGGTAACAAACCGCTCAACCAGTAAAAAGTAGCTAGCCATAAAACTCCCCTTGCTAAAGTTAGTTGGGTTTGGAAGAATAACCTCAAGTGGGGAGATTTTAAACGAGTAGAATTAATCCCTGGCACTAGTTTCGCGATCGCTTTAGGTAGAGCATAATGCTTTAGTAGGCTCAGCATTTTATCAATAGCAAAAACTACTACTAAAACAATTAAAGCTAAGATGGCTTTTTCCCAGATATATCGGGAAGTTCTAGCTCGTTGGGCTTGTTTAATAGTTGCTTGTAGCCGATCTGTCCATATATTAGCCTGCTGTTGTACACTATTGTTTCTAGTAACATCGTCAGATGTTACTGTCATTAAATAGCGATTATTAATATAGATAGTCGGTAGATCATTAACTTGTTTGATTTCAATTTCAAGAGAGTGTGGTAATTGAATGGCAAGTTGTAGTTCAGAATTAATTATTTGAGCCCGTTTTTCGGCAGTTAATTGCTCTGTACCACTTATCTGAAAAATCTCTTGAGCATCAATAACTACTGCTGCCTTAGCTGGAGTTCCAGTAGAATAGCTCGCAAACTTACCCATGTTTTCGGGGGACAAAGGATTATTTTGAGCTGCTAAGGGAGCAACTAAAAGTAAGAAACATAACAAAATTACTAGAACTTTTCCTATTCGAGAAAAGTTAAAGGTTTGTCTAGGGTAGAAATTCCTACTAAATTGATTTTTATCAGACATTGCTACAGGATTAGGGCTACTCACTGAGTTATTTATTAAGCCAGAAATTCAGGGTAAAAGCTCTCGGCTTGGTGAGTTGAATTATTTATGATGAAGCTTTGATAATTATTGTGATTTATTTACACAGATAGCTTTATTCAAACGTAATTAGTATATATTTTAATTCTTATTTTTGTAGCCAGTAACTTTCAAACGAATCTGATTCCTAACCTAGATCCTGAAGCTTGTAGGGAACATCTTTATACCGATTCAGTATCTTGGTTTGATATTGGTGGTTTAGGTAACGAAGATTTTTGGCAGAGAATCGGCAGTGTATTTGGGTTACATCCTTTGATACTCGAAGACATAGTTAATGTCCCTCAAAGACCAAAAATCGAAGATTATCCAGATTAATTGGACGTAATACCGTTTTCCTTTATTGTTGCCACAGATGATTGACTGGGAGACTGGGAGATTTATTTCTAGTAAGAATTTTTGAAATTGGCGTAAGACCAAGTAGAGGAGGACGTAAGAAATCCACTACTTGGCAATCTGTTGGGTAGGAAGCTCGTACGGCTTTAGCCTACGAGTAATTCACCAACGGTCACCCGCAAGCCCCACCTTTGAAAGGCGGGGAACGGGTGACTCAAGGTCAGATAAGTATTTCAAGAGAACCGAATCCCGTCAAGCTAAGGATCGACTT
>JASJDF010000276.1 GCA_030065715.1 Xenococcaceae cyanobacterium MO_188.B19
TTTTATTAATGTCTAATTTTATTCTCGGTGGAGGTATAACTGGCTTGGCAGCAGGAGTAGCCTCTGATTTGCCGATCTATGAAGCAGCGGATGCTCCTGGTGGGATTTGTTCATCTTACTACGTCAGACCAGGAGAGCAAAAACACTTAATGTAAGCACCAGATGATGGAGAAGCATATCATTTTGAAATCGGTGGTGGGCATTGGATTTTTGGCGGCGATCCGACAGTACTACGTTTTATTAACAAGCTAACACCAGTAAAAAGCGATGCTAGACGTTCATCTGTCTATTTCCAAAAACAGAATTTGTACGTTCCTTATCCACTCCAAAATCACCTGCGCTTTTTAAAGCCCGAAATTGCTGGTAGTGCTTTAGCTGAGATGGCTCAACCGCAAGGGCAGTTTAGCACGATGGCAGAGTGGTTAGAACAAAGTTTTGGAGCAACTCTATCTGAGCTATTTTTTAATCCTTTCCACGATTTATATACTGCTGGACTGTACAGCAAAATTGCTCCTCAAGATGCTTACAAGTCTCCAGTGAATTTACCTTTGGCGATTCAAGGTGCTATTAATGAAGCACCACCTGTAGGTTACAATACCACCTTTGTCTATCCTGAAGCAGGCTTAAATACCCTAGCTCAAGGCATGGCAAAGCTGTGTGACATTAAATATGGCAAAAGAGCGGAGAAGATTGATGTTAAAGACAAGACCGTTTATTTTGCTCATGGTAGTAACCAATCCTATGACAACTTAATTTCTACTTTGCCTCTCAACAAAATGCTAGCAATGACAGGACTAGAGGTAGAGGCGCAACCAGATCCCTATACTTCAGTGTTAGTCTTAAATCTTGGCGCGCAAAAAGGAGATAATTGTCCTGAAGACCATTGGTTGTACAATCCTGATGCTAAATCTGGATTTCATCGGGTAGGATTTTATAGCAATGTAGATCGGCTATTTTTACCCAAGTCAGCTCAAGCAAGTGGCGATCGCGTTAGTATTTATGTCGAGCGTGCTTTTGTTGGTGGGACTAAACCAACTGTAACCGAAGTGGCTCAGTATAGTGAAGCAGTAGTCAAAGAGTTGCAACAGTGGGGCTTTATTGACAAAGCTGAAGTAGTCGATCCTACCTGGATTGAGGTAGCTTACACCTGGTCTTATCCTGGTTCACGTTGGAAAAAGCAAGCTTTGCAAGTTTTAGAAGAACATGACATATACCAGATTGGTCGTTATGGACGCTGGATTTTCCAAGGAATTGCAGATTCCATCAAAGATGGTTTTTTTGTTGGTGCTAGTTTTAAAGCTAATTAATTATTAAGGAGTGCAAATATCTTGATGAGTAAACATTTAGAGTTTCCCACTATTAGTCCTGTCACTGAAGGAGTCAACCGACCCCTCTGGTCAGTGATGATTCCCACCTACAACTGCGCTAGCTATCTGGGACAAACGCTTAAAAGCGTTCTAGAACAGGCACCTGAACCAGAAAAAATGCAGATCGAGGTAGTTGATGATTACTCCACTAAAGATGACCCAGAAGCAGTAGTTAGAGAAATTGGTCAAGGTCGAGTTTCATTCTATCGTCAGCCCCAAAATGTAGGCGCTCAGGCTAATTTTAACAGTTGTATTCAAAGGGCAAAAGGACATTGGGTACATATTTTGCATGGGGATGATTATATTATGCCAGGATTTTATTGCGCCTTTGAAAGAGCCTTTGAGCAAGAATCCGACTTGGGAGCAGCTTTTTGTCGCTATGCTTATGTTGACGAACATAACCATCAAAAAAGCCTATCGGTAGTTGAGCGAGAGATACCAGGAATTATTTCTGACTGGATCGAACGAATCGCGATTAAACAAAGGATCCAAACGCCTTCAATTGTGGTCAAGCGTAGTGTATATGAAAAGTTGGGCGGATATCATCTCAAATTAATTCACGCTGCTGATTGGGAGATGTGGAAAAGAATTGCGGTAAACTATCCAGTATGGTTTGAACCTCAGCTACTAGCCTGTTATCGTCAACATTCTACTTCTGATTCTTCTAGGTTAATTCGCACTGGTTTAGATCTTGCTGATACTAAAGCAGCGATCACGATATCTGAAACTTATTTGCCTCAATCAGTAGCCAAGGGACTTTCAGATCGAGCCAGAGAACATTACGCGTTGCGAGCAATAGAAGTTATCGCGCGTCGTATGATAAGTCGAGGTGATTTATCGGCTGCGATCAACCAGATAATTGGAGCAATTAAGTGCAGTCAATCCCCCAAAGTAATCAAGTTATTAGTCAAGCTGATCTTGTCGATTCTCCAAAAACCAACAAAGCAAACAGCAAGCTAGAATAACTTGTTTGCTTCTCAAGACTTAAGCAAAATGAGGAAAATAGGAAATGTTAGTTGGAGTTAGCATCATTATCTGCTGTCATAATAGTGCCTCAAGATTGCCTCAAACTTTAGCTCACTTAGCCGCTCAGCAGGTTCAAGAAAATATAGGATGGGAAGTTATTGTAGTTAACAATGCTTCTACTGATAAAACAGCACAAGTTGCTTCTGAGTTTTGGCCAAAAGAAACACCAGTACCCCTCCGAGTTATTCATGAACCAAAGTTAGGACTCAGCAATGCTCGCCATCGAGGCTTGATTGAGGCTAAGTACGAAGTTATTAGCTTTGTCGATGATGATAATTGGGTTTGTCCTGAATGGGTAGAGTTAGTTTCTGAGATTATGAACCAGCATCCTGAAGTTGGAGCTTGTGGTGGACAAAGCGAAGCAGTCTGCGAAATCACTCCACCATACTGGTTTGAGAGATATCAAGGAGACTATGCGGTAGGTGTTCAAGCAGATATAGCAGGATATGTGCCATCAAAAAGGGGATATTTATGGGGTGCTGGACTATCTATTCGTAAATCAGCCTTAATGAGTTTAATTAATCAAGGATTTCAACCTTTGAATATGGGTCGTCAAGGTAAATCACAAGGAGCAGGTGATGATTCTGAATTATGTTATGCTTTGGGACTTGCTGGATGGCACTTATGGTACGAACCACGCCTCAAATTATGCCATTTTTTACCAGCAGGACGTCTCCAATGGAATTACTTGCGTCGGTTACATCGAGGGTTTGGAGCTTCTAAAATAGGACACGAACCCTATCATCTAGCTTTAAAACCTTCCCCTGAGACTTTTAAAGAAAAGTTAAAGCAAACTTGGTATTGGCAAAGTTTGAGTTTGCTGAAAAAAATCCTGCGTTGTCCTGGTAAATTACTCTTATTATTTTCCCTACAAGAAGGCAATCATGAAGTTATTATCCTGGAATATCTAATTGGAAATTTACAAGAATTGTTAAGAAGACGAAATGCTTACAATATAGCGATTCAACATATTCGAGATGTGCCTTGGCGGACAAGTAAAAAACTAGACCATGCTTAGAAATATTTGTGGAGATCGCATCCTTTTGTCATTAAACTCTACTATTTGAAAATAATAATTCGACTCAAGATAGCCCGTAACAATTACTGGCTATAGATTCAAAGATTCAAATTTCATCGAAATAATGTAGAATTACCTTGATTAAGACCCAAAGTTAAAAGTCTTGTTTAATCTGGTTTTTATAGCTTGAGGAAATCTCTCTGGATATCTTGTGAAATAGAAAATTCTAACTTTAAAAAATGAAATAAATCTCGCTAAAGTTACTTGGGATTTTTTTTTCAAAGAAAGACGATTAAAATGTTTTTTTCTTATGCGTTCTTTTCGCTTTATATTTTCTCCTTTTTCGCGGTCATCAAATGTTTTTGTTCCTGGAATAAATCGAAAGTTTCCCCATATTTCATCTACATATTTTACCTTAGCAACTTGTACGGCTCTTAGGAGAAAGTCTAAATCCATTACATAATCTTCTTCTAAACTATATAAACCAACTTTATCATGCAAAGATTTATGATAAAAATAGGCAGAAGGGTTTACAGGAAAAGGAGTATCTATTTGATTATCCTGATTTATTCTCTGTTCTACTAACATATCAACCAAGCATAATTTAGACGGTTTATTGATGTGCTTTAATCGGTTTTTATAATCCCACATATTACAGTTAGCCACCACTAAACTAGGAGCCGATAAATCTTTGAATATTTCTAAGACACGATTAAGGACATTTGGTTCGTAGAAATCATCAGCATTTAAAATACCTATGATTGAACCCTTTGCCATTTCAATGCCTTTATTCATAGCATCAGATTGTCCTCGATCTTTTTCAGAAATCCAAAGGATATGGGAATATTTTTCTGAGTACTGCTTAATAATTTCTACTGTTTTATCCGTCGATCCTCCATCTACTATAATATGTTCAATATTAGGACATTTTTGCTCAATGACGTTTTTAAGACAGGCTTCGATAAATTCCTCACCATTATAAACGGGGGTAATTATACTTATCATAATAATTTTTTTTGAGTCCCAAAATTAGTAAAAAAATAGCTTTTGTAGAAGACAAAAAAATCTAAATTTGCTTATATTTGATACTGTTGATTGTCTCAAGGATTGACTTTGGATAATGATGATTGATTATGTTTAACAGTTTTTGATAACCAATAAAAGCAACTCAAAAAACTTCCCCAGTAAAATTCTGATTCAAACTCAGCAGTGAGATCAGTCTTAACTTTTCCTTGATACTTAACATACTGCATAATGATTCTTCGCAAATTTCCTAATAGTGTCCTTATAAAAATAATCGGTTTTTGCCAAGGTTCAGCATTAATCATCCTTAACTGGCAGGTAGCTAAACCACAACCACGAGCAAGGTTCAGTAAATAATCTCTTTCTAATCGCCATTCAGGAATTTGATGGTCAGTGTGCATAGCTGGGTTGTACCATATTTCCCATCCTGCTTTATAAATATACAAAAGGGGTTCATAGTCATCTCCTTGAATCATTAATCCAGGTAGCTTACCTGTTAAGGTTGGAGAACAAGGTACGCTTTCCAACCAAGCTTGTTTCCGTACAACTAATGCTGCTGCTGGAGGAAGTTGAAGATTCTTAGGATTAAATAAACGGGGTTTTGAACCATGTTCTCTGATAGCTAAAAATTGCTTGATATTCTCGAAATATTCTGGAGGTTCAACTTCTAAAGCACCATGAATTTGACCACTGTATGCACCTGCCTGGGGATAATCTTTACTAAAAGCATAAGCCTCAGCAATCCATTGATTATCAGGAAGATTATCATCATCCAAAAAGCCAATTAATTCTCCCTTTGCTTCTTTTACAGCCAGAATTCTGGCATAAGCTGCCCCCTGTTGAGGCTCAAACATATATTCTAAATTAACAGGTAAAAACTGCTTGTGTTGATACTCTTTAACAACTTTTGCTGTCTCATCACTACTATTATTATCAATAATAATAACTTCCCAAGTAATATTTTCTAGATTAGTCTGGGCTTTGAGCTTTTCTAGAACCTTTGGTAATCGCTTGGCTCCGTTATAAGTGGGAATAGCTACAGTAAAATCGAGTGAATTATCCATATTTTTATCTAGTTTAGAATAATCAAAATTATCACTAAATATCTAAATCATTGTTAAACTTTCTGGAAATAAATAGACAGGAAAACTTGATGATGATTTGTTTTGTATATTCAAATTTATCTAGAGAACAATAATAATTAGTTGAAAGTTAAAATCAACTATTTCAAATACCCTTTTGACCATAGATAAAAAGGACTAATTAAGCTATTAACATAAAGCTCAAGTTCACAAGCAGTTACTAAATCAGTTTTAATAGCTCTGCCATATTTAAAAAAATGCAAGACAATTTTTCGCAAGTCATTCAAAAAGTATGCTAAAGATAAAAACGGTTTTTGCCAAGACTTGACACCTATCATCCTTGTTACATATCGACTTAAACCAATTCCTCTCATAAAAGGAATCAAGTAATCTTTTGTAAGACGATTAGCAGGAATTTTATGAATAATTTTCATCTCGGGATTGTACCAAATTTCCCAGCTTTTCTGCTGAAAATAACCTAAAACTTCTGTATCTTCACCCGTAAGCATGCTACCTGGTATCCTTCCACTTAAAATACACTTTTCTGGCACACTTTGAAGCCATGCTTGCTTGCGTACTACTAACCCCGCAGAAGGAGGCAATAATTTAAATTTAGGATTATACAATCGTGCTTTATTTCCCCTTTCTGTAATCGCCAAAAATGCCTTGATACGATTAAAATTGGGGGGAGGTTCAACTTCAAAATCCCCCTGAATTAAACTAGCAAAAGCACCAGCTTGAGGGTGTTTTTGCGCGAAACTGTAAGCTGATGCTACCCAATAAGCATTAGGAAGATTGTCATCATCAAGAAACCCGATTAAAGGAGAATTTGCTTCCTTTATTGCTTTTTTGCGGGCAAAAGCTGCTCCTTGCTGCTGTTCAAAGCAGTATTTTAAAGGATATGGTTTATCCCAATCTTCTTGATACTCTTGCACTACTTGAGCGGTATTATCTTGACTATTATTATCAACAACAATAATTTCCCAAGAAATATTCTCTGTGTCTATTTGCGATCGCAGTCTATCTAAGACATCAGGCAATCTTTTTTCGCCGTTATAGGTACAAATAGCAACTGTAAAATCAACCATAGTTCGAGCTTGTTTCTAATTCTGTTACAGAGAAAGTGTTAGTTGTCTGCTAAGGGCAAATTTAATTAATCTACCAGGGACACTAGAACCTTTAATCACCGCAATGCGAAGGAATTTGCCCAAAAATAGACGGGCAATTCCCTTGATTCGAGCTTTGAGTCTAATTAATATAAAGTTAAGCCGACTGTTAGCAGCATACATCGGCAAAAATGCCAGTTTCCCATAAAGTACATCGGCACGATGGCTCTTACTTAAACCGTGTTGATGATGTTCTCGATTGGGTAAACCGCCATGTTCTCCGTAATTGCGAAAGGGAAGATAGTTTTTTAGCTTTTTCTGGCGGAGAAATCCATCAATCTGGGAATCCCAACTAGAATAAACAGTAGGACCGGGATCTGACGCGATCGAATCCGCTAATTCTAAAAGATGATTGGCTCCTTGGGGAGTGATAATGTAAGCAACCATAGAGGTAGAAAAACCTTGTGCATAACCATCAGCAGAGACGCTGTAAACTTGTGGCGCACAGGTATATAACCACGAAATCCCGACATTTGGTTGCTGTGGCGAAAAAGTTAATGGAAGTTGAGAAAAGTTAATTACTGGTACGAAATCTGCTTCTACAATTAAAGTAGGTTTGGTTGCTTGGCGCGCAATTTTCCAGGCAGCGCAATGGTTCAGCAGAACTAGATAGCTTTGAGAGTAATTTTTATATTCGGCTTTATGTTGTTGACGAATAACTTGGCAATCAAATCCCGATTCAGTAAAGTATTGCTGAAGTAGATCGGTAGATTCTTTGTAGGCAACGATCGCCACCTTCCCTAGAGAATCTATAAGCTTGGGAGAATTAGTAGCAGTGCTTGGATTAGCGATTACCATTGCCTTAACAGTTATTAATAATAGAATTTATTATAACTAAGCATAGCTAAACTTAGATTATTTTTCTCTATAAAAATCATAAAAATAGTAAACTGTACTCCATGGTCGAAGATACTCCGCCTTAAGAAGATAAAACGGGGCGTTGACATGGGCGTAAAGCATGATTCACGCCACAGCGGATCGCCTGCGAGTGACTTCGTCAAGTGCAAGGTTTTTCAACAATTTTCCTGCTTTTTCTGGAATTAGAATCATTTTGAAATGCTTTAAATCTTTTCCTATTTCCTGTAGTAAGAAGCTATGAATGTTTTAAATACTTACTCGATGACGAATATT
>JASJDF010000277.1 GCA_030065715.1 Xenococcaceae cyanobacterium MO_188.B19
GAAAAGTACAGTGTTGCCAAATACCAAATAAATCAATAAATTTTAGATCGATTAATTCTATATTTTCGTCTTGAATCATTTTCAAGACTTCTTGGGGAGTCTCAGCCATACTTTGCTCCTTGAATAAATAGCTATATTGAACAACTGTCACAGCAGACTTAGTCGGTTTTTAGTGAGCATTTCCTAAATAAGTTTTATTTATCGGAAGACCTAGCATTATTTGCTAGAGACACAACTCTGACGGCAAAGTAGTCTGTGACTTTAATTAACCTCGAATCATCCTAAAGAATAGGGATGGATGAATTTTGTTACAATAGCTACAGAATTATCATGTCTTCCTTATATGCAAACCTTTAATTTTTAGAAAAATGTAATCAATTTAACAAAAATCCGAGTATTTTAAGAAAAACTTAAGGCTCTAGACAGATGATTTAAGATTTTGGTCTAATATACCGCTTAAAATATCTGCTATTTTTTCAGGGGACTCTACCATAGCAAGATGACCACAATCACTAATTTCAAAAATATTACCTTGAGAAGTATCAAAAAGATAATGAAAACTGGCTAAATGTTTAACATATTTGGTTTCTATAACTCGGTCTTCGGTTCCTGCAATAAAATAAACTGGCTGCTTTAAACCCATGATTAATTTGGGCAACTTATGTACTTCTGCTTCAGTAGTTGATTCTAACAATGATCCCAAAGCAGCTTCAGGATCTGCATGGATAAAATCTCGGATTCTTTGACGACCCCACTGACGGCTTAGAGGTTGATACACCATCATTCGGGCAAATATGCAATCTAAACCTGGAATCCATAATAACCAATGAGGACGAAATTTGACTAATTGTTTGCCAGCATTACGAAATTTCTCAAATTCTTCTTTGAGATAAATACCACCACCTGAATTAATACAAGTTACACCTTGAATTGTTTCAGGGCAAATACTAGCTGTCCATAGAGCAATACTACCCCCTAGAGAATGACCGACTAGCCAGGCTTGGGAAATCTCTAATTCTTGTAATAAAATTTTTAAGTCTTGAGCATAAGAATTCAGACTGTAACTGGATTTAGGAAGAGTTGTGGTGGTTTGAGAATCGCCAAACCCTCTGAGATCGTAAATTAAGCATCGATAGTGAGGCTGTAGTAGTGAAACTAGAGGCTGCCAGTAGTGATGGCTTAGAAGCCAACCATGAATAAAGACTAGTACGGGACGTTGGCAATTGGCAGCAGAAACATTTAATTGGTAATGGTGAGGCGTCCCCGATATATTTATTGATGGCATATTTTAATCGTATCATTTAGTGTTTCGGGTAAAAAGCTATTGGCTCCTAGCCATTGACTTTTAGCTGGTTGATAAATTTCATAAATTATTTGTAAAGCTTGAGATGACAGATAATCTTTCTCCAACAAAACGGGCTTTAATTGCTCTCAAACAAATGCAGCATAAGCTGTCTGTATTAGAAAAAGAGCGCAGCTCACCCATCGCAATTGTGGGTATGGGATGTCGTTTTCCAGGAGGAGCAAATAATCCAGAGCAATTCTGGAATTTATTAAGCGATCGCAAAAATGCTATTGAAAAGGTTTCTTCTGCTAGATGGCAACATGATTCTCATCCCTCTCTTCGTTATGGTGGGTTCGTACCTCATCTCAAAGAATTTGACGCTCAATTCTTTCGGATTGCTCCCAAAGAAGCTTTAAGTCTTGATCCCCAACAGAGATTACTGTTGGAAGTGAGTTGGGAAGCTTTAGAAAATGCTGCGATCGCACCTGATAGTCTCAAAGAGACTGCAACAGGAGTTTTTATCGGCATTTGCGCCATTGACTATTGGCATCAATTACTGAGTAGAAAACAGGAAAATATCGATCCTTACTTAACTACAGGAAATACTCACAGCACCGCAGCAGGAAGATTATCTTACTTATTGGGCTTGACGGGAATCAGTTTGGCTGTGGATACGGCTTGTTCTTCTTCTTTGGTAGCGATCCATTTGGCGGTAAAAAGTTTGCGAGATAAGGAATGTAATGTGGCGATTGTGGGGGGAGTTAATCGCATTATCGATCCTAAAATTAGCCTCAATTTTGCAGCAGCTAAAATGTTATCTTCTACAGGAAAATGTCACAGTTTTGCTGCGGATGCAGATGGGTTTGTGAGATCGGAAGGTTGTGGAGTAGTAATTTTAAAACGATTAGATGAGGCAATATCAGCCAAAGATAATATCTTAGGGGTGATTTATGGTTCAGCAGTTAATCAGGATGGTCGTACCAGTAGTTTAACTGCCCCTAAAGGCTCGGCTCAACAAAATGTAATTCGTCAAGCAATACAAAACAGTAATATTCAAGCAGAACAAATCGATTATATTGAAGCTCATGGCACAGGTACGGCTTTGGGCGATCCTATTGAAGCGAATGCTTTAGGAGAAGTCTTTAAATCGGTAAAAGATGCCGATCAGCCTCTAATTATTGGCTCTGTGAAAACTAATATCGGTCATACGGAAGCTGCTGCGGGAATGGCTGGTTTAATTAAAGTTGTCTTAGCCTTACAAAATCAAGAAATACCAGCTAATTTACATTTTAATCAGCCTAATCCCCAAATTAACTGGGAAGAGTTACCCCTAAAAGTTTCTACACAAAATATGCCTTGGTTAGTAAATGGTAAACCTCGGATGGCTGGGGTTAGTGCTTTTGGTTTTAGTGGAACGAATGCTCATGTGATTGTGGGAGATTGGGATACTGGGAGACTGGGAGACAAGGGAGATAAGGAGACAAGAGAGACAAGAGAGACAAGAGAGACAAGAGAGACAAGAGAGACAAGGGAGACAAGGGAGACAAGAGAGACAAGGGAGACGAGGGGACAAGGAGATAAGGGAGGTTTATGTTTGTTGATTTTGTCGGCTAAAAATAAACCCGCGCTGCAAGAGTTGGTGAGGAAGTATCAAGACTATTTGCAGTTTCATCCTGATGTATCTTTGGGGGATATTTGTTTTACTGCTGGCATCGGGCGATCGCATTTTAATCATCGTTTAGCAATTATTGCAACTTCAACTCAAGAGTTAAAAGCTAAACTATCGAGCTTTCTAGAGGGAAATTTAGAATCGGGAGTTTTTACAGGAAAAATATCGAGCCAAAATACTGCTTCTAAATCCTATAATCTGGGAAGTCTGAGTGAAAAAAATTGGAACGATTTAGCAAAGCTTTACGTCGAAGGAATGAATATTGCTGATAGTGAGCTTTATTCAGAATATTCTGGCAAAAAAGTGGTGTTACCTACTTATCCTTTTCAAAGAAAAATCCATTGGTTAGAAAAGGATTGCTAGAATGAGCATTGGTTATTTTAAATGTTTACCTTACTCATACACTTTATTGATGATCTTAAGCTCTCAGTTCAAAAAATCTCGTCATTTGATCGCTGTCATTGGTGGAGCGATCGCATTAAATATGTTTGCTCCCCAAGCAACTGCTAAACTTTTTGATGGACCAGTAGATAAACTGCCTGTTTTGGAAAGAGCAGCCCTTAGAGAAGGGAAGGTTATTCTAACAGGAGACAAGGGTCAATATACTTGCCGAATTTTAGTTAATGGTTCAATGGATACAGCTTGGCAAGTTCTAACTGATTACGATAATTTTGAAAATTTTCTGCCTAGTGTTTCAGAAAGTGACTTACTTGAGCAAAACGGCGATCGCAAAGTTTTTGAACAAACTAATAAAATTAGAACTTTAGTGTTTACTACTAAATCGAAAGTTAAAATTGCCGTTACCGAATCTTATCCCAAAACCATAGCTTTTAAGTCTGTTGAGGGTGATTTAGATACTCTTGATGGAACTTGGATACTTGAACCCGTATCACCTTACCCTAGTGCGCCACCAAACCAAGTACTAATTACTCACCAAGTAGAGGTTGCACCAGCTTCTACACCTAGTCGGAGCATTTTCTTTAATATATATGAAAATACTCTGGAAGCAACTTTAGCTGCAATCAAACAAGAAGTAGAAATTCGTTCTATACAATAATAATTAGTCAAAATTCTGGCTCCTTGAAAATTGCTGACTATAGCTGGTATTCTGTATCGATAAATGTAATATGCACCCTATAAAAACCCATATACCCCCAGCTATTAGTCATGCGATATTATTCATCAACAAATTCGACGGTCAGTGAAGTTATAAATCCGAGACTTCTTGACTTATCAGTAGTTGTTCCTATCTATAATGAAGCGGAAAGTCTGCCTTCTTTGGTAGAAGCGATCGCATCTGCTGTTAAAGAAACTCAACTGAGTTATGAAATTATATGTGTTGATGACGGTTCTACAGATGGCTCAACTGATATATTGACAGAAATTGCTCGCCAGCGTAACGATGTCAAAGGGGTGATTTTACGTCGCAATTATGGTCAGACACCAGCTATGGCAGCAGGGTTTGAGTCTGCTATGGGTAAAATTATAATCACCTTAGATGGTGATTTACAAAACGATCCAGCAGATATTCCCGTACTTTTGGCTAAACTTGAGGAAGGTTATGATCTAGTAAGTGGTTGGCGCAAAAAGAGACAAGATGCAGCCCTAACCAGATTGCTTCCTTCCAAAATTGCTAATTGGCTGATTGGCAGGGTAACAGGGGTCAAACTCCATGACTATGGTTGCTCTCTCAAAGCTTATCGCTCCGAATTAGTTGCTGATATGAACTTGTATGGTGAATTACATCGCTTCTTACCAGCACTAGCATATATCGAAGGAGCTAGAATTTCCGAGATTCCTGTACGTCACCATGCCCGTCGTTTTGGTAAAAGTAAATATGGTTTGGGTCGCACAATTCGAGTCATTATGGACTTGTTTACTATTTTCTTTATGAAGAAGTTTTTGACTCGACCCATGCACGTTTTTGGTTTGGGGGGATTTATTTCTTTTGCTTTGGGATCGGCGATCGGGATATATTTAACTTTGATCAAGTTTGTCTTTCAACAAAATATCGGCGATCGCCCACTATTGATTCTTGCAGTCCTATTAGTCTTAACTGGGGTGCAATTATTCTGTTTTGGTTTAGTTACAGAGCTACTAATGCGGACTTATCATGAATCTCAAAGAAGACCTATTTATCGAGTCAGAAATATTGTCGGAAAAGATAATTCATTGAACATTGAACATTGAACATTAAACATTTATCATTTTTCTTAGTTTCTTGTTTGATGTTGCTGGTAGGTTGTGAACAGAGGCAAGATATAAATATTGAGAATGATTTAGAATATTCTACCTATCAACATCAGGGAGAAACTAAACAACTACTATTAGATTTATATTTACCAGTGCAAAAAACTCAAAAACCCCTACCATTATTAATTTATATACATGGTGGAGGTTGGTTAGAGTTTAGTAAGGAGATTTGTCCAGGGGAAATTGTAGCTCCAAGAGGTTATGCTGTTGCTTGTATTAATTACCGTTACAGCACAGAGGCGATTTTTCCTGCTCAAATTCATGATGCGAAAGCTGCGGTGCGTTGGTTGAGAACTAATGCCACAAAGTATAATTTAGACCCCAATAAATTTGGTGCTTGGGGAGCATCCGCAGGAGGACATTTAAGCCTGTTACTGGGAACTTCTGAGGGAATTGCGGAACTAGAAGGAAATCAAGGTAATGTGGATGTATCTAGCGAAATACAAGCTGTTTGTACTTGGTTTGCACCTACAGATTTTACTCAAGTCACTCCTGCATTTACTGAACCCTTTTCCTCAGAAGTACAAGAAAAATATCGGAAAATTCCTTGGTTTCTCTACACTAAAGTGACTTACAAATTATTAGGTGGTGCAGTAAAAGACAATCTGGAATTGGCAGCTTTGGCTAACCCCATCAATTATATAGATAGTGAAGATCCCCCTGTAATGGTAGTCCACGGGGATTTAGATAAAATTGTTCCTGTGAATCAGAGTGAGCTATTAGTATCAGCTTTAGAAGCCGAAGGAGTACCAGTTACTTTTATTCGCAAACCCAATATGAAACATACTTATCGTGGCAAAAATAAAGAACAATTTAGTCCCGAATTAATCAATCTCGCATTAAAGTTTTTTGACCAAAATTTATGATTAAAAAGTTTCCTATAGTTTCAAGAAATGGTATAACTTTCGCGTCACTTTTGAGAAATGGTATTAGTTTTAATTCAAAAAATAGTCAAACAAAGTAGTTAAGTGCAAAAGTATTATCTCGTGATAATCTCCAAAATTCAAAATTATGTCAGCTTTTTAAGATATTGGTAATCCTTTCAGATAAAACTGCATATCATCTTTCTCTCCAGAATTATAAATTAGTGAATCAAACAAATAAGACTGTAATAAACATACAATATGAGATTAAAATTTACAATTCCTTCTAGGCAAAACCTTAAGTTTTCAATAGTTTAATTTTGTATATTTTTTCTTAACTTCGGTTCCAATCAAATCTTTAGTCAAAATTTAATTAATTTCCATAAATTATATATACAATTTAATGTAATGATGAATAAATTACTTTATGGAATTACACAAATTTCATTTGCTGCTTTATTATCAGTTAGTACAACGTCAGTCTTATCTATCAAGTCAGTTTCAGCCCAAAATGAACTAAGCCCATGTATTAATTGGGCTGTAAATACCTATGAAATCTCTCAAGATTTAGCATATATTGAATGTCAAAAATATTTATTAAGTATTAATCGACAAAAATCAAGACCAAACTGTATTTCTATCGCCAATCAGGTATTTTTACGAGCTTTTTATACAGAAGAAGCAGCTAATAAAGCTAGTAGTTTTTGTAATAATGGTGGAAAGGCACGTTGTATTACTCAGATGTACAAAGAATACTTAACAGTTTTTCATAAAAAAGCAGCAGCTAACAAAGCTGCATCTGATTGTATTTAATTATTAGTAATTAAGTAAATCAATTTTTACGTGCTAAAGTCAAGCCATCGGCAATGGGTAATAAACTAAGCTGAACTCTGGAATCTTGATGAAGTTTTTGATTAAAATCTCTAATTGCAATAGTGCGCTTATCGGTATCACTATCGTCCACTACTCTACCAAACCATAAAACATTATCAACCGCAATTAAACCACCAGGGCGCAACAATTTTAAAGCTCTTTCGTAGTAATTACCATAGTTTCTTTTATCTGCATCAATAAAAGCAAAATCAAAACTATTACTCTGTCCTGTTTCGATTAATTTATCTAAAGTCTCTAAAGCAGGAGCAAGATGAAGTTGAATTTTATTTTCTACTTGGGCTAGTTTCCAATAACGTTGGGCAACACTAGTAGCTTTTTCATCTGTATCACAGGCTATTACCACACCATCTTCAGGTAATGCTAGAGCTACTACTAGGGAACTATATCCTGTAAAAACTCCAATATCTAAAGTTTTTTTTGCCTCCATTAACTGTACTAATAATGCCATAAATTGTCCTTGTTCGGGAGCAATTTGCATGATACTTCCAGGAAGTGTATTTGTTTCTTCTCGCAATTGAGTTAAGATTTCTGGCTCTCTAAGAGATACTGATTGAATATAATTAAACAGGTTAGAGTTCAATTGTAAAAATTTATCATTCATTGATTTAGTCAAACAAAATTAATGTTTAATATTTCAGCTTTAAATATTTTTTTTAGCAAAATTGACCCTTTGGACTGCAATACTGTTCGGTTAAAAAAGTTATCTGTTGAGAAAGAGAGAGAAGAACGTCCTTCGGAGGATGGAGAAGGTGGAGAAGAAGGGGAGGACAAGGGAGCAAGACTTTCTCCACTCTCTCCCCACACCTCCCACTCTCCCCCCTCTCTC
>JASJDF010000278.1 GCA_030065715.1 Xenococcaceae cyanobacterium MO_188.B19
ACTGTAGAAGTACCAGAAGACAAATATATTTTACAAACAGCAGAAAAACAGCATACTCGATTACCTTTCTCCTGTCGTAATGGAGCTTGTACTTCCTGTGCCGTAAAAATCATATCAGGAACAATCTATCAACCAGAAGCGATGGGTTTATCCCCCAAGCTCAAAGAACAGGGTTATGCTTTGTTATGCGTTAGTTATCCTCGCTCCGATCTTGAAGTTGAAACCCAAGATGAAGACGAAGTATATGAATTACAATTTGGTCGCTATTTTGCTAAGGGTAAAGTAAGATTTGGTTTGCCTTTAGATGAAGAATAGGCTTTACATTGAACATTTATCATTTAACATCGAACCTTTACTTACTACTTTGTTCGATTTTACTGATTTAGATGTTTTCTTTATCTTTGATCAACAATGTGTTTAATTAGAAGTCAAACTTTAGTCAGAGTTATTACTGCTATTTTGCTCTGCCTTTTGCTTGGCTGCAATCAAGTTGAACCCCATAGCAACTATATTCTTGCAACAGTGGAAAGAGTAGTCAGTGGACAGACTCTAGAAGTTATTATTGATGGGGATAGCCACACTGAGAGAGTCAGAATTATCGGGATTAATATTGCACCATCAGATAAGTGGAAAACAGCAGCTAAACAAGGATTAAAAGATTTCATCCAGCATGGACAAATCTATCTAGAATCAGAATCTTCAGAAAACGAGTTACTACGAGATAATTACAATCGACTTTTAGCCCATGTCTGGCATAATAAGGCTTTGGTAAGCGAAGAACTAGCTAAACAGGGGTATGTGTTAGCCAATACCAAATATCCCAATCAGTATAGCGATCGCATTTTCCACGGTCAAGAATATGCTCGCATACTAGGCTATGGTATCTGGTCAAATGAGGAAGAAGGAGAAAGGAATCAGGAATAAGAAAGTTGTCTTAATTTCTCCTTTCTCCAGTAGAAAAAGCTTTAGTTAATAAAAACTTAGTGGGGAAGTTTCATGAGTCAGCAACAATTACAAATTTTTCTGGATATTGCTACAGAAGCAGCCCTCGATGCGGGGGCAGTTTTAAAAGCTAAATTTCGTAACTTAAAGGATATTCAAGAAAAAGGTCGTCCAGGAGATTTAGTAACGGAAGCAGATAAGGCAGCAGAATCAGCAGTACTAAAGGTTTTAAAGCGTCATCTTCCAGACCATTCAATTCTGGCAGAAGAATCGGGCACAGTAGGGGGACAAAACCAAAAATATCTTTGGGCAATTGACCCCCTAGATGGTACAACCAACTACGCTCATGGTTATCCTGTTTTTGCGGTTTCTATTGGCTTAATCATTGAAGGAGTCCCCCAGGTGGGAGTAGTTTATAATCCCAGTCGTGATGAATTATATCGGGCTGCCAAAGGGCTAGGTGCAACCTGCAATCGTCTTCCAATTCAAGTTTCTCAAACTCAAGAATTGAGTAAGAGTCTTTTAGTAACAGGTTTTGCTTATGACAGACGAGAAACTAAAGATAACAACTATGCAGAATTCTGTTATTTAACTCATCTCACCCAAGGAGTACGTCGCGGTGGTTCAGCATCTTTAGATTTAACTGATGTAGCTTGTGGCAGACTTGACGGATACTGGGAAAGGGGCTTAAGTCCTTGGGATATTACCGCAGGAATTGTAATTTTAGAAGAAGCGGGGGGTAAGGTAACCGCATATGACCGTAGTCCTCTAGATATTAACTCAGGTCGTATTCTGGCGACTAATGGTCACCTACATCAAAGTCTCAGTGAAACATTACAAAATATTCCTGCTATGGAAATTGTCTTCTAACCTTAGGTTAGAGTGACAGTAAAAACAATTATGGTAGTTGAGTCGCCCGTGTTGCGCGGGCGGGGTCATAATTTTTTTAACTGTTAGTAAAAGATTAGTTTTGGGGAATGCTAGAAATACAACTTTAAATTATGACCCCCCAATAAAACTATTTTTTTGCTTCAAAATACCTTATGGCTTTTGATATTAAACATGGATTATTTAAGCTAAATATTACCGATCATCATGCGATTTTGGGAGTTGCAATTGATGCCGACCCAAAACAAATTCGACTCAAATATCTTAAAACAGCTCATAAACTTCATCCTGATACCTGTAGAAATCCAGATGCAGCAGGTAAAAAGCTGGCTAGTAAACTTTTATCTCGCATGATTAATCCTGCCTATGAGCAGTTATCACGAAAAACTTCTTACTTAGAACATCAGCTAGTTTTAACTCAAATTGGGAAACGTTTGGCAGAAAATAGCGATCGCATTAATTTGTCCACTGAATTTGCGAAACAGTTGTTAGACTCTGGAGATAAATTTGAACTTCTCTATCCTAAGTTGCTTAAAAGTCTTGCCCAAGAACAATATAAATCTCTAGAATCGGCGACTGACAAAATAGCCTTAATTAGTGAACTAAACTTAGCCTATTTAATGTTGCAACATCGCAAAGGAATCAATCGAGGTGATAGTATAACCCAAGCCCAACCTTCTGCTGCTAAATCTCAAACCCAAGCCCCAGCATCTGCATCTAGCACATCACAGACAAAGCCTGTTAAAAAGCCTCAAGCTACTCCAAATCCCACAAACTCAGAACCACCTGACCCCAAGGTAAGAGTTGCTTCTTATATTCGGCGAGCTAAAAAATATATGGAGCAAAAAAACTTGGTTAGAGCGATCGCAGAACTCAAGGATGGGTTAAAAATAGATCCCAACAATAGTACAGTTCATGCTTTACTCAGCAAAATTTATCTGCGCCAACAACAGTTGACTATGGCAAAGATTCATCTTAAAAAAGCCGAACAAGCAAACTCCAAAGACCCCCTGGTAGGGGAAAGTAAAAAAGAGTTAGATAAAATGCTAAAACAAAAAGAGCGCGATAATGCCAGAAAGGGCAAGTCTTCTGGAAGGAAAAGTAGCAAGACATCTGGGAATAAACCAGGCAATAGTGGTTTCTTGGGTGGTTTGTTCGGGTCAAAAAACAAGTAAGATAACTAGAGTCTTAAATTACCAACTCTCTATTGAGTCTGCTTGAATTATTAAACATGATTTACCAACCGCCTGCTGGAGCTAGAGATTTATTACCTTTAGAAGTAGTCCAAAAAGCCTGGATCAATGATCGCTTACAAGGAATATTTAGGCAATATGGCTATTCTAGAATCGTAACTTCAACTATAGAATGGCTCGATACTCTAACTGCTGGTGGCGCAATTCAACCTTCGACCGTAATTCAGTTACAAGATAAATCTGAAGGAACCCTGGGTTTAAGACCTGAAATAACGGCTTCTATTGCTCGTGCAGCAGTGACCCGCATGGCTGGAAATATCTACCCTCAACGTCTTTGCTACCGTGCTAACGTCTTTCGGAATCCACCCAAAAATCATGATGGCAGCCAACTAGAGTTTTATCAAGCAGGAGTAGAATTACTTTTTGCTGGGGGAGTTATTGCTGATACGGAAATCCTCGTACTATTGGCTAACTGTCTCGAAGATTTGGGTATTCCTGATTGGCAAATTCTCTTGGGAGATGCGGGGTTAACGAGTTCCCTACTCAGTGTTTTTCCTGCTGATCAAAGAAAGCAAGTTCGCTATTGTCTGGCGAATTTAGACCGTATTGCTTTAGAAAACTTGGATTTGGACTCAGATTTGAAAGCTAAAGCTCTAACTCTATTTGAGCTACGTGGTGAACCTGAAACCGTGTTAAAAAAGGTGACAAGTTTGGACTTAGACCCCGCAGCAGCAGCTACAGTCAAAAATTTGCGATCGCTAATAAATTTACTCAATCAAAGTTATAATAAGCCGTTACCCCTAACCCTGGACTTAAGCCTCCTCAAAACTTTTGACTATTACACGGGTATTATTTTTGAGGCAGTGAGTTTTCATGACAATCAATGTTATTTGTTGGGGCAGGGAGGACGTTACGATAATCTATTAGGATTGTATCACCCTCAAAAAACACCAACTCCTGGGATTGGTTTTTCCCTGAATATTGAAGATATTCATGCTGCTCTAATGACTACAGAAAAACTACCACAACAATCTCCCGCCAGTGATTGGCTAGTAGTTGCTGATAGCGAATCCGCCCAAGTCGCTGCTTTTCGTCATGCGGAAACTTTGCGTGATTCTGCTCCCGAAATTAGGGTTGAGTTGGATTTAGGCGATCGCAATCAAGCAGAAATCAAAGAATATGCGAGTACTTGTCGGATCAAAAATATTGTTTGGGTCAAATCCGATGGAGAACTTGTTGTGGAAAGTTGTGCAACCTGAATTCGGAGTTAGTTGATATTTTCTGGTCTTTTTTTACTCGCCAAAAAACCAACACTAACTATACTAGAGCCTATCAAACTGATTATAGACAAAGGCTCTGGAATACTCACTGTATTTGTAGGATTGGGATTTTCCTCCAAGATAAAATCCCCAGAAAAGGCAATTCCCTCAATTCTATTTCCTGATTGGCTAATAAATGATAGATATTCCTCGAAATTATTTACTTGAGGAATAGCATCGTAAGTTATTTCTGCGCTGATAGTACCCTTTCCAGGTCTGGTCTGGATTATATTATCTTGGTCATCCTTGATGTTCCATATTCCATGAACACTGATGCCATTAACCACACCATCGCCAGCATCCATGTATTCGATTCCTGTTAGTTCAGTTAGATCGAAATCAATATTAAATTCGATTTTAGAGCCACTATTAGCATCGAAGGCTAAATCAAGAAAATTAGATATAGAATCGTTAGAAAAAGGACGAGGAAAAGGTGGTAGGTCTTTAATAACGCCACCTAATACAGGGGTAGGATTAACAGTCTTGAATTCACCATTGCCCTCATTAATTAAAAATTCACCAAAACTATCATTAGCCACAGCACCAAGATTATGAAAATCAAAACTAGTAACAGGTAGTTTGCGAGCGTCAGGCACAGTACTATCTAAACCAATAGGAATTAAAGGATTGTCCGTATCAATAAACTCCCCTAAACTTTCAACATCTAGAGTTCCAGAAATTTTAAGTTCACCTAAAATTGCTGCATTTGCTCTACCATAACTAGCAAAAATACCAACAATAATTACGAGTAATGGACTAAGTGAAAGTAAAGGGTTTAAAACTAGATTTTTATAGTTCACTGTGGAGAAATTAAGCACTTTCATTGTGTATTCCGATTTACATCGATTATGTGTTTACACCCAAAACAAATAATCACATTATTTTGGACGCGCAAATTAAAACTTTACAAAAAGTTTACAAATATTTATACATTCAATTAAGAATCAAGCAACTGTCAAAGAAAAACTCAGATCAAGGACAGAGATATCCTACAAAAACACTACGTTAATATAATTGAAAGGCATCATAAATAGGATAATTAAGTCTGATAAAATAGTTGTTAGTTTGTACTTTATCGTTGATCCTAAAAAATATTTACTCTGGTTTTCCTCTTCTCTCTATTTACTTAAATCTTTAAATATAAAAATTACGTACCTTGATTTTGAGTAATTGGTGGGATTTTGTAAATTTTTCTATATTACTTTAAATCTGAGTCAACAGGTTTTATCAAACTATATTTATTACAAAAAATTTAATTGTATTAAATTCAGTTGTCTAAGATGAAAGAATTACAATTAGACAATATTTCAGCTTTTGATCTAAATAAAAGCTTGATTTCTCAGAACGATATTTACCTAGAACTATTGTCCGAAATCAGAGAAATACCTGAATTTACGAAGATAAATCATGACAACAAATTATTGAAAAAGTAAGATACAAAGCTTCAAAATAAGCAAATAAAAAATCCTTGGCTTGTAACACAATATTACGATGCTTTGTCACTAATCAAGCCAGGAAAAAAACTCAGATAAACTTGAGTCTTTTTGAGACTATTATTTATTTGTGGTTTAATTGGATAAGCAAAAATTTAAACTATACCTAGTCAATGAAAGTTGCTTATCCTCGCAAATATAACGGCATGAACGCCCGCGACATACTTAAAAAAGTAGTCGAAGAGCCAGAAATTCATCTAATCACCCTTAACCGCTATCGCTATAACGAACAACGTAGCTGTAAAGACCTAACTGAATTAATTGAAAAGCTCAATGGTCAGCCTAAAGAGTTGGTACAGGATTTGTCTCGTCATGTTTCAGATGAAGCACGCCATGCTATGTGGTTAACAGACCTCTTAGCTGAGTTGGG
Organism: Xenococcaceae cyanobacterium MO_188.B19; assembly: GCA_030065715.1. Lineage (GTDB taxonomy): Bacteria > Cyanobacteriota > Cyanobacteriia > Cyanobacteriales > Xenococcaceae > JASJCP01. The sequence goes on from JASJDF010000278.1 coordinate 6,206, forward strand.
TGCGGATATTGGTACGCCACCAGGAATTTCCTACATTGACGAATTTGAAAGGTTGCTAGACCAAGAGTTGTACGATTCAGAAACAAAGTTAGAAGATGGAATAATTGCAGCCTTAGCATCAATTAATGTCACGGAGAAGCGGGGCTGTGAATATTTCTCAGCTCATATTTATGCTCTTAAACAAGCTCCTCAGACAGCAGAAAATATCAAAATCAGAAAAACTATTGAAAAGATTTTTCCTGAAGAAGTAGGTCATGTTCGTTGGGGAAATCGTTGGTTAGCTCAAATTGCCAAGAAAACTCCAGAGCATAGAAAAAAGGTAGAAAAGGCAAGGCAAAAGTATACAGCAATCGAACAGGCTGCTTATGAGTCTGGCATGGATATTATGGCTGGTGCGGAATTGCGCAGGTTAAATAATCTTCTAGAAATTGTCAATATAATGCCTCTTTGGGAACGCCCTCAGTATTTAATGGAACGCATACCCCAAACCTTATTGGCACCTGAGCTGCAAATGACTCGAATTCGAGTAGCGCAAAAAGCTTGGCAACGAGATCCAGAATCTTTTATGAAAAAGTTTGTTCCTATGTTTTTCAAAGGATTGAACAATACTGAGTAATTTGACTGAATTCTGGGAAATAAAAAAATAATGGGAACTCAGTCCCAATAAAATGATGACCAAATTCCCAGTTAATAAAAAATGTTTTTGGTGATTAATGAAAGGTCTAGTTATAGACTTTTCCACCACCCCACATGGTACCTCTGAGTTCAGGTTGAATCAAAATGTATCCTGCAACTGATTCCATCTCTTCCTCAGTGAGATTACGCATCATGGGATAAAGATCGGAACGAGTTGTATTGGGATGCAATTCGTAAATTTCAGTTTCTCCGTCATAAGTAACGGGGTTTTTGAGATACTCGACAATTCCTGCAATATTGTCTTTAGCAGGTTCAGCATTAGCTAAAGCTTCTGCTCCTAATCCTACATTAGGATTAGTTTTAGTTAAACCAGCTTTGTGGCAATAAGTACATTTGTCAACAAAAACTTTTTGACCTTGTTTTACTTGTTTGAGACTGAGAACAATCTTTTCTCCTTGGTCATTAAGCTTAACAGTTCGGATACTTTCACTCAACTCAGCAGCATTAGTACTGCTGATGTTGAATTGAAATGCGAATAGTAAGGTGGCTATTGTAGTTAAAAATAATCGCTTCAACATTGTTCTCCTCAAAAATTTTGGCTAAATCACAGAGCGAAATAGAAACATTAAATCTATTTTTTTAATCCTTTTTGATCCTGATTAAGCTGAGACTCCTCATCCTTCAGGGTGTTGGCAGACAAGATTTCGAGGATAACCATTTTGGCATCTTCTAATGCTAAACAAGTAGCTTCATTTTTATAGCTGATATTTAAGCGATCGCAGAGACGAAATAGGGTTTCTACCTGAAGATCGTATTGTGTTGCTATGTCTGAAATAGATAAGTCAGCAAAGCCCATAGAGGTAATTCGGATCGAGGATAATAGATTAGGTTAAGCAATTTTCTCATGAAAACTACTCGTTATC